>NZ_JBFSPI010000104.1:0-17020 GCF_041464685.1 Vibrio sp. 10N.237.312.B06 | reverse complement strand
TAGTAAGACTCGCTACACTGTGCGATCTAAACACCTTAAATGATAGGTGTTGGCCAGATGAGCCGCTTTTTTATTGGGATTCGTTTTTACATCGTTACTGGTAAAGATATTTGGTAAACAATAAGTCAGCAATGAGAGTTTTACCTGTTTCAGGAAGTAAAATCTTATTGAGGTGCTCAACTAAGGACTTTCTCAAATCTTCACGACCGGATAGAGACTTAATTGTCTCTTCATTTTGCTTGCCGAGTAATTCAATCACCGCATCACGAATCAATGGCTGATGATGCTCAATGGCTTCTAAGTCATTACTATTTGCGACCATTATGTCTAGACGGACCTGAATATAGCCCAGTTTTTTACCTTTAGTGTAAAAATTGGTGGTGAGATCGGGCTCTAGCGTGAAGTAGGCTAGTTTGGGTGTCGATTCTTCTTCAGCGAAACTTGATGCTGAAAATAGTAGATTAATCGCAATAAATAGTTGGGCTACATAACGTTTGTGCATATTTGAGACTTTTCTTTAGTTTATTCGCGATATTCGAAACGCATTAGTCTTGTTACAATGAGCGGTCTAAATCTAAATACGTTTACAATTCGAAGGACGCTTTAATTTTATTCGAAAGTTGAAGCTTTATTGTACGTGTAAAGTCACCTATTGAATACTAGTATGAATCAGTCAATATCATTGTATCTAAATTCATTAATGAATGTAGATTGGCAAAGCACAGAAAAATTTAATTTTCCTAATGAAACCACCAAAGAGTGGCTTATGGAACAAGGATCGCTTTCCCGTAAGTTGGGCAAGTGCTGCAAGCACCTGTCTGTTGAGTTGCTTCATAATCAAGTTGTGGAACGATCAATTCTGCAACAGGACGAAGAACGCCTTTTATCATCACATGATTGCTTACTGCGTAAAGTGATTTTAAAGGGTGATGATGAGCCGTGGGTGTTAGGTCGAACCTTAATACCTCGAATTACCCTAGAAGATCATCAGCACTCTGACCTTTCTCAACAAGGGGATGTCCCGCTTGGATTAACGGTTTTCAGTGCTGAGAACGTGGAGCGAGATGCGCTTCAAGTCGGTTGGGTTATCGCTGGCGATGAGCGATTACTCGCGCGTCGTTCTCGATTATGGATGAATCATAAACCGATGCTTGTGGCCGAACTTTTTTTACCAACATCCCCCATTTACTCTAAGGAGAGTGTGTAAATGCTTGCCACCAAAGCGAAGGCGTACTGGCAATTGACGCGAATGAATCGCCCGATTGGTACTCTGTTACTCCTTTGGCCGACCTTGTGGTCGCTGATTATTGCTGCGAAAGGCATGCCTGATTTTGATGTCTTGGTTGTTTTCATACTCGGTGTGGTGTTAATGCGATCGGCTGGCTGTGTGATTAATGATTTTGCTGACCGTAAAGTTGATGGTCATGTCAAACGCACCAAGCAACGTCCATTACCTTCAGGTTTGGTTTCCAGCAAGGAAGCCATTGTGCTCTTTCTAGTGTTAGCTGTGGTTTCTTTTTTGTTGGTACTCACCATGAACCCGCTGACTATTAAGCTCTCTTTTATTGGGGTTGGTCTCGCGTTCATTTATCCTTTCATGAAGCGTTTTACACACCTTCCACAGTTGTTTCTCGGATTGGCTTTCAGTTGGGCAATACCAATGGCTTGGGCGGCGCAAACCAATGAACTGCCAAGCATTGTGTGGTTTATCTTCGTGATTAATGCGTTGTGGACGATAGCCTACGACACGCAATATGCGATGGTTGACCGAGATGATGACTTGAAGATTGGCATCAAGTCGACGGCTATTCTGTTTGGTCGTTTTGATAAGCTTATGGTTGGTGCGCTGCAGTTAGTTACACTGGCGATGTTGATTGCATTGGGCATGCACTACCAACTCGGTGATACTTTCTACTGGGCACTGTTAGTTTCGGGAAGCTTGTTCGTGTATCAACAGCATCTGATGCGTCACCGCGATCGAGACCTTTGCTTCCAAGCCTTCTTGAACAATAACTATGTTGGAATGGCGGTGACTGTAGGCTTGTTCATTACCTTCTGGTAAGCATCAACTTTACAAGTAAACGAACGCTAAAGAAAAAGGCACCCATTGGGTGCCTTTTTTGATCGTGTTCAGTCTAGTGATTAAAGTGAATGCTAACCAAGAGATTATTCTGCTTGGTGGATACTCTCTTGAATCGTCAAACGTACTTCAGGGTAAAGCATTGAGTAGAGAAGTTTAGCGAATTGCTGAGTCTTTTCTAAATCACAGTTACCATCGTTATCCAGATATTGCTGCTGTTTCAGAGTTGCGAACATCGACGCAAACACGCCTTTATCGAAGAACTCCGGTGCGTTGATACCTTGTAGGCGACCCAGTCGCTGTGCGATGTCTTGGCTCTTCTGCTCAAGGTCTGACTTATCTAGATCAGGATTCTCTGCCAATAGGTTCAGAGCAATTGAGTAGCGCTGGAGCGTTTCTGAAATCGTACGGCCTAGTAGCATCAGTGCTTGGCTGTTTGACTGGTTGATCGTTACTTGGTTGTTCGACACAACAAGCATGCCTTGACCGACTAGCTCATCAATGATGTTCGCAACCACGCTTTCAAGCTGATCTTCGTCGTAGCTTAAAAATAACTCTTTCTTTAAGAATGGGTAGATAGCTGCAACATTTTCTTGAATAGCGTCGATTGATAAACCGTGCTGACGAATGGTCATCTGAGCGATCAATGATGGCAATGCAAACAAGTGAATGATGTTATTACGATAGTAGGTCATCAGAATCGATTGGTGACGATCAAGCGAAATGATGTCGCCCATAGTGTCTGATTCAATTAAGAACTTGTTCAATGACTCTGCGTGTTTTACTAAGTCTTCAGCGCTGTCTTTAGGCACTGTGAATGTACCTGAATAAGGCACATTCTTAAGTAAAGACAGGTAGCAGTTGATCTGAGAAACCAAAGAGTCACGAGACAATGCGCGCTGTCTTGAAGCCAATAGTGCCGTTGCACAAAGAGTCAGGGCATTGGTCGCTGCCGCATCGTTAATGTGCGTCATCATTTTGGTTGCCAAGTCATTAACCACCGGGTTCATCCATTGTGGTTTGCTGGTTCCCATTGGGTCGATATCTTTAGTCCACTCAGGAGCATGTTCGTTCAGATATTGGTTAAGCTGAATTGGCTCACCGAAGTTCACGTAGCCTTTACCAAAGTTACGCAGCTTACGAATTGTACGAATCACTAGACTCGCGTTTTCTTTCTCTTTACGCTTACCACGAAGTTCTTTCGCGTAGGTCGCGACTTCCATTACGTGCTCATAGCCGATGTATACAGGAACCAAAGTCACCGGACGGTTCATACCGCGCAGCATGGCTTGGATTGTCATCGCTAGCATGCCGGTTTTCGCCTGCAATAGACGACCTGTACGAGAGCGACCACCTTCACTGAAGTATTCTATCGAGTAACCTTTAGCGAATAATTCCGCTAGGTATTCGCGGAAAATAGTCGAGTACAACTTGTTGCCTTTGAAGCTACGACGAATAAAGAACGCACCGCCGTGACGGAAAATAGGACCGGCAGGGAAGAAGTTCAGGTTGATCCCTGCTGCGATGTGAGGAGGCACCATGCCTTCATGATAAAGCACATAAGAAAGCAGTAAGTAATCCATGTGACTACGATGACAAGGTACATAAACGATCTCGTGACCATCTTGAGCCAGCTTACGAACGGTTGAAGCGTTGCTAATATGCAGGCCTTGGTACAACTTATTCCACAACCAACCAAGAATCTTCTCACCGCGTTTAATCAGCGAGTAAGAGAAGTTAGCTGCGATCTCATCCATGATGTCTTGAGCTTCTTTGCTCGCTTTCTCTATGGAAATATTTTTTGATTCAGCTTCATCTTCTATCGCCTTTTTGATTGCTTCTGACTTTAGCAGGCGGTCGAACAGAGCTTGGCGGCTTGGTAGGTTTGGACCCGATGCTGCAAGCTTTTGACGAGAGAAGTGAATGCGTGCCACGCGCGCCAGTTTATGCGCGATGGTGCTGTCGGTACCGTGTGAGTTAGCCATGTATCGTAGAGATACCACTGGGCTAAAGCGAACCAGACAGTCACGACCTGCTAGCAATACAGCTTTCGATTTCTCTAAGCCGTTCATTGCTTGTAGGTAAGGCTTCTGGTTATTCTCTTTACCAGGTTTACGACCCCACAATACGGTGGCAGGGATAACTTGAACGTCGAGCTCAGAGTCTTCAGCATGCAGTGAAAGCAGTTCAGAGAAGACTTCAATTGATGAGCTTGGTACATAATCATCGTCTTGCAGCAGAGTTTTGCGAGAAGAGATAAAAACGTAGCGTTGCAGTGATTTGCCATTGATTTCAAGTTTGCTCAATGGATCAGGCAACCCTAGTTCAAGTGCATGTTTTTGCAATGTAAGAATGTCTACACTTGAGCGAAACGGTAAGGCGTATACAATCGGTTTGCTCAAATCAATGTTCAAATCCTCTACAGGGTTTGAAGGGATTGATGTGCTCTTTACCAATAGGGATAAAGGTAGCTTCATTAATGAACGTGAAAAAGATTGTCCAGAAGACATATAGGTTCACTGCCTCAATAGTTATTTCAATGTGCTCAAGCGTATCTCTATTTCTATAATGAGAGGATAAATCCTATGAGTGAAATAGGGATAAGCCTAGGCGTAAATTTAATCGATGCAAGAATACCAGAAACTGGTCTAACCTTTTAATGGAAATAGTCATATTGCCGTTAAGTTTGTGGAAAATCATTCATCGACTGATTGAGTATAGAGTTAAAAATGACCAAAAAATCAAACACCGGATTCAAACGTATCGTCAAAGCTGCGGGCTTTTCGTGGCAAGGCATCACGAGCTCGTTTAAAAACGAGGCTGCATTTCGACAAGAAGTCTTCATGGCCGCAGTGCTTATTCCGTTGGCGTTCTACTTAGATGTAAACCAAGTTGAGCGAATATTAATGATTTCAGCCGTCGTGTTGGTGATGGTTGTCGAGTTGATCAATACCGCGATTGAAGCGGTCGTTGACCGAATCGGTAGCGAACATCATGAGCTTTCTGGGATGGCGAAAGATGTTGGCTCAGCTGCCGTTTTTATCTGTTTAATATTAGCTGGTTACGTGTGGTTAGAGATCTTATTTTTGTAATTCGCTAAAAATGAACTAAAAACAACCAATTGCTTTGCTTTTGTTCAGTTACTGGATATACTCACAGTCAACTGTATAAAAAGACAGGTGAATCATGAAGCCGTTAACGCCCCGCCAGCAACAAGTTTTTGACCTTATCAAAAGTAAGATCGAAGATTGCGGTATGCCACCGACTCGTGCAGAAATCGCACGTGAACTTGGCTTCCGCTCTGCAAATGCTGCAGAAGAACATTTGAAAGCTCTTGCTCGTAAAGAAGCGATTGAGATTATCCCGGGTGCGTCTCGCGGTATTCGTATTTTGCTTGAAGATGCAGCGAACGAAGAGCAAGGTTTACCATTAATCGGTCAGGTTGCCGCTGGCGAGCCTATTTTGGCTCAAGAGCATGTAGAAATGCACTACCAAGTTGACCCAGGTATGTTTAAGCCACAAGCTGACTTCTTACTTCGCGTAAATGGCGAAAGTATGAAAGACATCGGTATTATGGATGGCGATTTACTGGCCGTGCATAAAACACAAGACGTGCGTGACGGACAAGTTGTCGTGGCTCGTGTCGACGATGATGTAACGGTAAAACGCCTAGAGCGCAAAGGTTCTACCGTTCTGTTACATGCTGAAAATGAAGAATTTTCTCCAATTCACGTGGACTTAGAATCCCAACACTTGTCTATTGAAGGACTTGCGGTTGGTATTATTCGTAACACGGACTGGATGTAGTCAGTGCAAACAGCTTATTGATATTTACTCTCAATAACTTGTTATTGTAATTGATATTCATTATCATCTTCTTTGTCGAGATACAAGGAAGATGATGATGCCAAACCCAACCAAACCTCAAATGAAGCCGCTTATTCGTAAGTCGCACACCTATGATCAAAAGGCTTCTTCTGATCTCGGGTCAGCACATCAAGAATTCCAAGTACCGACCAATCTTGTTCAACACCTTTGGTTTCGCAGCCGCGAAAGCCTTGCCGATGACGGTCTTGTTTATGACCCTATTGCAGCACAAGCCTGCAAGCGTTGCCAACTCGCACCTGAATGCCTTACCGGTGAACTCGACCAACAACAACTCCTTTACGCGACACTGACTCAACTTTGTGACTCTCAAGTTCAACAGTTTTTATCTCATAACCCAGATGCTTGGATTATTAACGTGGGAGCAGGGCTCGATACCCGTTTCTACCGTTTAGATAATGGCCGCTGTCATTGGGTTGAGCTAGATGTAACCGAGAACTTAGTTTGGCGACAACGCCTGTTCCACAAGAATGAACGCTACCGTCTAGAGTGTGGCTCGGTGGATGACCTGACCTGGTTGGATGAACTTAATATTCCAGAACAAGCCTCAGTGATGGTGGTGTGTGAACATGCTCTGTTGGATTGCAATGAACAACAGACGGCGAACTTTATTCAGTCTTTGAGCCGTTATTTTACCCACGCACATGCGTGTTTAGTGTTAGCTGGAGATAAAAGCTCTAGTGCTCTGGGGCAAAAGCTCGGTTCTGGAAAATACGCACATGGCTTATCTTCTCCGATAGACAGCGTCCTTAATTGGCTGCCATGGGCTCAGTGGGTAAAAGCGTTTTCTCCACTTGACCAGCAGTGTAATCGTTGGAAATTGTGGCAACGACTTCTTTGTAAAATCTCTCAGGTCAAAAAGCGTTTAACGCCGCAGTTAGTGCTTGTTAAGTGGTAGTGCTAGCGGTTCTGTTGGCAGGTATCTGAATACTTGCCTCGTTATAGGTATTCGTTATCGATAAAAGGCAAGCACCTCCCACACCATAGTGAAAGCCCACTCACTAGGTTAAACTATCGCCTCTAATCTAAGAGGTGATCGTGAAGCTATTTAATCCCCAAACTATTTTTCAAACGCTATCCAATCAGGCGATGCACAAAAAAGTGCTATTGCTCGCGATCCCTATGGTTCTCTCTAATATTACGGTTCCACTGTTGGGCTTAGTCGATGCTGCGGTTATCGGTCACCTAGAGCATTCTTGGTATTTAGGTGGTGTAGCCTTAGGCGGCACCATGATCAGTGTGACCTTCTGGTTGCTTGGTTTCCTGCGTATGTCGACGACTGGATTGGCCGCGCAATCTTATGGTGCGAATGATGGTAAGCAGCTTGGTTTAGTCTTTGTGCAAGGCGTGACTATGGCCTTAGGGTTTGCTGGTGTCTTTTTGCTTTTACACAGCTTTGTTGCGGATGCGGTTTTCTCATTGAGCAGTGCCAGCGAGCAAGTCAAACATTATGGCCTGCAGTACTTCTCTATCCGTGCCTGGAGTGCGCCTGCTGCCCTAACTAACTTTGTAATTTTAGGTTGGTTGCTCGGAACCCAAAATGCTAAAGCGCCAATGTGGATGGTGATTATCACTAATATCACCAACATTGTTTTAGATATCGTATTTGTGATTGGCCTCGGCTGGCAAGTTGAAGGTGCGGCATTGGCATCGGTGATAGCGGACTATGCGGGTCTAACGTTTGGCTTAATTTGTGTTTACCGAATTTGGGTGAAGAGGCAACTGCCATCGCCATGGGAGCTGCTTAAGAAAACCAGCCAAGGTTTGAGTCGTTTCGTAAAACTGAATCGCGATATCTTTCTGCGCTCGCTTTGTCTGCAAGCGACTTTCACTTTTATGACCTTCCAAGGTGCAAGTTTTGGTGATGATGTGGTGGCGGCTAATGCGGTATTGATGAGCTTCTTGATGATCATTTCTTATGGGATGGATGGTTTTGCTTATGCAATGGAAGCTATGGTCGGAAAGGCGATTGGCGCGAAAGATAAAGAAGAGTTAAATCAGTCTTTGATTGGCACTTTCTTCTGGAGCTTCAATATTTGTTTGGTACTGACCATAGCGTTCGCGATTGCTGGGTCTAGTTTGATTAATATGATTACTACAATTCCAGAGGTTAAGAGTCAGGCTGAGGTGTATCTGCCATGGCTGATTGCGATGCCGCTCGTTTCTATGTGGTGCTTCTTGCTGGATGGCATTTTCGTTGGGGCAACCAAGGGCAAGGATATGCGCAATAGTATGTTTGTTGCGACCTGCAGTTTCTTCGTAATTTTCTACTTAGCATCAGGTTTTGATAACCATGCGCTGTGGCTAGCAATGTTGAGCTTTATGGCGATGCGTGGGATTGGTCTTGGTGTTTTATTTATTTCTCAGTGGAAGAAGGGTGAGTTTCTCGCTTAGCTTGCATAGCTTAGTTCAGGGAACGAAAAATAAAAACAGCAAGCTCATGGCTTGCTGTTTATGTATTTGGCCTGCAGGTGGTCAAATAGTCCTGTTGGTTCTTTGTTTAGAACAAACGGTTAAGTCCGTTAAGCGCTGCGACGCGATACGCCTCGGCCATTGTCGGATAGTTAAAGGTAGTATTCACAAAGTATTCGATGGTGTTGGCTTCACCTTTTTGTTCCATGATCGCCTGACCAATGTGAATGATTTCAGCGGCACGTTCACCAAACACGTGGATACCTAAAATCTCTTTAGTTTCACGATGGAAAAGTATCTTCAAGCTACCAATATCTTTACCTGCAATTTGAGCGCGAGCTAAGTGCTTGAATGAAGAACGTCCCACTTCATACGGTACTTTAGCTGCAGTAAGCTCTTGCTCGGTTTTACCGACAGAGCTGATCTCAGGAATGGTGTAGATACCTGTTGGGATGTCTTCGATAAGGTGTCTTTCTGCTTCACCTTTCACCACGGCTTGAGCCACAAATCGACCTTGGTCATAAGCAGCACTTGCTAGGCTAGGATACCCAATCACATCACCGACAGCGTAAACATGTTCAACACTGGTTTGGTAGTTGCTGTTGACTGATACTTGTCCACGAGAGTCCGCTTCTAAGCCAACCGCAGCAAGGTTCAGTTTATCTGTATTGCCCGTTCGACCATTGGCATACAGTAGGCAATCGGCACGCATTTTTTTACCTGACTCTAGGTGAATGATTACACCATCATCAGTTCCTTCAATTTTCTCAAAGGTCTCATCGTTACGAATAACAACGCCACTGTTCCAGAAGTGGTAAGAAAGTGCATCTGAGGTTTCGTTATCTAAGAAGGACAACAGGCGATCGCGAGTATTAATGAGATCGGTTTTCACGCCTAAACCGCGAAATATAGAGGCATATTCACAGCCGATAACACCAGCACCATAGATGATGATGTGCTGAGGATCGTGTTTAAGAGAAAGAATCGAATCGCTGTCGTAGACACGTTCATGCATGAAGTCGACGTTGTCTGGCTGATAAGGACGAGAACCTGTCGCGATAACAAATTTGTCTGCGCTGTAGTGTTCTTCAGTACCGTCGCTTTGCATTACGGAGATCGTGTGGGTATCGATAAAACGTGCAGTACCGAAGACTAACGTGCATTGGTTGCGATCGTAGAAACCTTGGCGCAAGCGAGTCTGTTTGTCGATGACCGATTTAGCATGCCCCAGAATATTGGAAAATGTTGAGTGGATACTTTTATTATTCTGACAAAACAGAGGGTTACTGTTGAATTCAATAATACGACTTACGGCATGACGCAGTGCTTTGGAAGGAATGGTCCCCCAATGGGTACAACCACCACCAACGCTGCTCTCTTTTTCAATGATAGCAACGTTCAACCCGGCTTTGGTTAATCCCATCGCTGCCCCTTCTCCTCCGGGGCCACTACCAATTACGATTACATCAAAGTGGTTGGAGTGCGACATAGATATCTTCCTTGTTATATTTGATTAACATTGCTTTAGCGAGATTTTAACTGATTCTGTTCTTGGGTACATGAAAAGGGCATCAGAGAGTCGGTGAGATCACGTCATGCTACTGAAAAAATAATATTTGGTATGTCGTATGTCTCCAAATGACGGTGCGGATATTGAAATGTTTTCTTTGAACGTATTTACTTCGATACGTGAACAAAGAGGTGTGTTTAGTGTCTTATATAACCAGAGTGCCTTATATAAGTAAGTGATTCGCGTTATATTGAATAGAGTATTAGACATGCCTGTTTAGGCTGTAAAAGAAGATGTTGATAAAGTATGAAACCAATGGGCATTCGCGCACAGCAAAAAGAAAAAACTCGTCGTAGCTTAATCGATGCGGCATTTAGCCAACTCAGTGCCGATCGTAGTTTTTCTAATCTAAGCTTGAGAGAAGTCGCTCGTGAGGCTGGAATAGCTCCGACTTCCTTTTATCGCCATTTTAAAGACATGGATGAGCTTGGCTTAACCATGGTCGATGAAGGTGGCTTATTGTTGCGTCAGTTGATGCGTCAAGCTAGGCAACGCATAGTAAAAGAAGGCAGCGTGATTCGCACATCGGTTGAAACCTTTATGGAATTCATTGAAAGCAGCCCAAACGTATTCAGACTGTTATTGCGGGAGCGCTCAGGAACTTCATTTGAGTTTCGTGCAGCGGTAGCTCGTGAGATACAGCATTTCTCTGCTGAGTTAACCGAATATTTGATCACAACAGGAATGACAAGAGACGAAGCTTTTACTCAAGCGGAAGCCTCCGTCATCTTGGTTTTTAACTCAGGGGCAGAAGCATTAGATTTAGATCGACGTCAGCGAGATGAATTGGCTGAGCGTTTGATCATGCAATTGCGAATGATGGCCAAAGGAGCTTTTTGGTATCGTAAAGAACGTGAACGTAACCGATTAAAAGGCGGGATTGAATAATGTCGAATGAAAATAATACTGTAAACCGTGGTTCTGAAAGAAAGACACTCGTACTTGCTGTTGTAGCAGGTGTGTGTGGTGATGCACTGTTATCTTGGGTAACAATGAGCGAAGTGGGCTTCTCTATTTTCCCGCTGATTGCTTTAGTGTTGGCTGTACAAGCGCTATACCAAGAATACCTAACAAATCCAGTATCTGAAGATATTCCGTTAGTGGGTTTAGCTTGTTTCTTTGTAGGTGCATTTGGCCACTCGGCTTTTGTGAAAGCACAACACCCTGATGCCGGGTCAAACTTCTTTGCGATTATCGTCGCGATGCTACTGCTCGCTTGGGTAGGTAAGAAGCTGGGCTTTATCGGTAAAACCGCTTAAACCAATCTATAAATAAAAAAACGAGCCAATTGGCTCGTTTTTTTGTATCTGCTGCTTAGCTTCGACTTAGAGAGCGAGGTTTACGCTTTACGCTCTAGGAACACACCGGCTTCCATATGGTGTGTGTAAGGGAACTGGTCAAATAGAGCAAAACGAGTGATGTCGTGTGTTTCGCTTAGAATGTCTAGGTTCTCTTTCAATGTCTCAGGGTTACAAGAGATGTACATGATGCGCTCGTAGCCTTGAACCATCTTACAAGTATCAACATCCATACCTGAACGCGGTGGATCAACAAAGATAGTGTTGCAGTTGTAGCTCTTAAGATCGATGTTCGCTTGCTGTAGACGACGGAATTCACGCTTGCCTTCCATTGCTACGGTAAAATCTTCCGCAGACATGCGGATGATCTGAACATTTTCAATCTTGTTGGCTGCTATGTTGTATTGCGCAGATTCTACTGACGGCTTCGCTAGTTCTGTTGCCAGTACACGTTCGAAGTTCTGTGCCAGTGCTAGTGAGAAGTTACCGTTACCACAGTAAAGTTCAAGCAAGTCGCCTTTGCTGTCTTGAGTACAGTCGACTGCCCACTCCAACATTTTCTCTGCTACTTTACCGTTTGGTTGAGTAAAGCTGTTCTCAACTTGCTGGTAGATGTAGCTATCACCATTCACATCTAGCTTTTCAATAACGTAGTCGCGGTCCAGTACGATTTTCATCTTACGCGCACGGCCGATCAGGTTTAGGTTAAAACCTTCATCATTCAATTGCTGCTTAAGTGCTTTAGCATCTTGAATCCATTGCTCACCCAATTGACGGTGGTAAAGCAGTGATACCAAAATCTCACCACTCAACGTAGAAAGAAAATCTACCTGGAATAGCTTGTGGCGTAGAGAGTGGTTCTCTTTCATTGCATCTGTTAGTAGAGGCATTAAGTCGTTGATAAGACGACTAGCTGCTGGGAACTGGTCTACACGGTACTTTTCTTTGGTCTCTTGATTGAACATGACGTAATACATATCGTCACCTTCATGCCACACGCGAAATTCAGCACGCATGCGGTAGTGTTGTTCTGGAGATTCATACACTTCCAACTCAGGCACATCGTATTGTGAGAACATCTCAGTAAGACGCTCAGTCTTTTCTGTTAGTTGTTCTTGGTAGCGTTGCGGGTTTACATCTAAATTCGCCATTGTTATGCCTTTTTGCTGTCGTGCTTTTAAATCAAGAGCGCAGATTTTATTCAATCACAGGCGCTTGTCCAGTGTTGAGAGCTATTCAATGTAAATCGAGCATGAAAACTATAGCTTATAACTATCTTAGACTAGACAAATGATTCATAGGTTAATACTATCTCCCGCAAGCTGGTGCCATTTGGATGTATAGATGGCTGAAGAGGGAATCTGGTGTGAATCCAGAACTGACGCGCAGCGGTAAAAGAGAACGAATATTCATAAGACACTGCAAATAGCTTTTTGTGGGAAGTCGAATATGAGGTAAACCATAAGGTTGTGCTCTTGAGTCCGAATACCTGCCAGTAGCTAAACCATAAAATGTGGTTTGGTAGGAATTTACGCGATTTAGGATCACAACATGAACAAATCCCTTTTAGCGGTTGCTGTAGCATCGCTGCTTTCACCTATCTCCAATTTACACGCCCAAGAAGCATCTACTGACGAAACCATGGTCGTTACGGCTAACCGTTTTGAGCAGTCTGTGGGTTCAACTCTTGCACCAACTGTGGTTATTACTAAAGAAGAGATTCAGTCAATTCAAGCGAAATCTTTAGAAGATGTATTGCGTCGCCTTCCTGGTGTGCAAATTGCAAGCAATGGTGGTTATGGCCAAACGTCGAGTGTTTATATTCGTGGTACTGAATCAGATCATGCATTGATTATGGTTAATGGTGTGCGTATGAGCAGTGCAACAACAGGCTCAACTGCAATTGGGTCCTTACCACTAAATGGTGTTGAACGAATTGAATATGTTCGAGGTCCAAGAACTGCAGTCTATGGCTCAGATGCCATTGGTGGTGTAATCAACATCATTACTTCGTATCGTGGTGATGAGACTGAAGTTTGGGTTGAAGGTGGCAGTAATAACCACCAGAAATTTGCTGCAAGTACAGCAAACCAAATTGGAGATAAAGGCTGGATTAAGATTGCAGCTAACCGAGAAAAGACTGACGGATTTTCAGCAGCAAACGAAAATAACAGTTTCTACAAGCCAGCCGTTGATGGTGATGATGATGGTTACTCTCATACTGATCTTATGCTTGAATTCGGGTTTCGACCAACCGAAGAACTAAGCTTTAAGATTAACTCTAATTACACTAAAGGTGATATCGAGTACGACTCTGGTGAAAAAGATCAGAAGCTTTTTAGTGGCTCGATTGTTACTGCATATAAAACAGATGCTTTAAGTAGTGAATTAATTCTCGCTACTAGCCAAGACCAGTCAGCCTATGCGGGTTCTTCGGGTAATTTTGAGACAAACCGAGTATCAGTTGCTTGGCAAAATGGCTATCAGTTTAATTCTGATTTTTTATTGTTAGGTGGTTTAGACTGGGTGAATGACGATGTTTCGGAATCAACGACTAAGTATGCTGAAACAAGTCGCTCTAACCTAGGAGCATATACGTCAGGCTTGTACTCAAAAGATAAGGTTCAAGCTGAGTTAAGCCTTCGTTACGACGATAATGAGCAATATGGTGGTTACACTACTTGGCAAGTCGCTACGGGGTATAAATTGACTCCGCTATTGAGGCTATCAGGTATGGCGGGCACTGCATTTAAAGCTCCAACGTTCAATGACTTATATTACCCTGCGACATCTTGGGGGGATTCAGCAAATCCCAACTTGAACCCAGAGGAGTCGCAAAATCTTGAAATAGCGTTAGATTTTACTCCTGAGTCATTCAACGTCCGAGTTGCTGCATACCAGAACAATATTAAAGACTTGATTGCAAAGTCTAGTACATCACAGAAATATGAAAACATTGATAAAGCAATGATAAAAGGCATTGAACTTGTTGGGGAGTTTTCAACAGGTGATTTCTATCATTCAGCGAGTGTTGACTACCTAGACGCAAAGAATGATGAGACAGGTAAAGAGTTAGCGCGTCGCTCAAAACATAGTGCAAAATGGAATATCGCTTATATATATCAGGATTGGAACTTTGATTTGAGCTATTTGTATCGTGGAAAAAGCTATGATGATAGTGCGAATAAAATCCAGTTAGATGCATACTCGCTGGTAGACTTTGCTACTCATTACTACGTAACTGATAACTTTATTGTGCGAGGTAAGGTTGTGAATTTGTTTGATGAAGATTATGAGACTGCATATGGTTATAACACGCAAGAGCGTAGCTATTATGTAGGGTTAAACTACAAATTTTAACTAACAACTAAACCGCCTTCGGGCGGTTTTTTCTTATTGGATATATCAATGAAAAAGAAAGTCGTCATGAGTTGGTCGTCAGGTAAAGACTCTACGTTAACGTTAGAGCGCCTACTTGAAAGCACCGAGTATGAAGTTGTTGCTCTGTATACTACGTATGTTGGAGATGAAGTTCCTTTCCAGGTAACTCCTATTGAGGTAGTTGCAATGCAAGCTCGATTGGTCGGTTTACCATTAATCATGATTGAGCTACCGGAAGTCTTCCCAAGTAATGAGGTTTACCAAAGTACGATTGTCTCGGCACTTAAAGATTCTAGCTTATCAATCGATGCGGTCGCATTTGGAGATATGTTCTGTAATGGCATTGCCGATTACCGAAGAAGTTATATAGAGCCAGCTGGTTGGGAGTGTGTGTTTCCCCTAATGGGAGAGAGCAGTCAGGTACTTGCGAGTGAAATAATAGAGAGAGGAATCGAAACTTTTCTCGTCACGGTCGATACCGATGCATTAGACATGAGCTATTGCGGGAAAGAATACACGCTTGAGCTAATCGACAGTTTACCGAGTCACGTCGACCCATGCGGGGAAGATGGTGAGTTCCATACTTTAGTCACGTCAGCGCCATGCTTTAAAGGAAGGCTTAAGATAGAGCTGGAAAATGTAGAGCAGGGTGAGCGCTTTGTGCATCAACGCTACCGAGCCTGCATTATGTAGAGTGATGATTGGCGAAAACTAAGTGAAGGGGTATCATTGCAACGGAACTTATTACAGGTAATGGTTGTGTCGGAAAGCATACAAAAAAACATATTGATCTTTGATTCTGGAGTTGGCGGTCTGTCCGTATATAAAGAGATAAGCCAGTTACTACCGAATCATAACTATACTTATGTATTCGATAACGAGGCTTACCCATACGGTGAGCTAGACCAGCAAGTCCTAATCCACAGAGTTCAAAGCATCGTCGCCAGTTTTGTGGCTAGCCACGCTATTGATATTGTGGTGATAGCCTGCAATACAGCAAGTACAATTGTGTTACCTACACTAAGGGCTAATAACCCAATCCCTATTGTCGGGGTTGTTCCGGCAATCAAGCCAGCATCGCTACTTGCCAATAAAGCCGTTGGTCTTATTGCAACACCCGCAACGATTACTCGTGAATACACACACGAGCTCATCAAAAACTTCTCTAGTAATAAAAGAGTTGAGCTTTTAGGTTCTACTCAGCTGGTGGATATGGCCGAAGATAAACTCCGAGGAGAGGCGATTAACCTTGAAGAGCTGCAGCAAATCCTTCAACCAATGATCAACACAATTGATGTGGCTGTTTTAGGGTGTACTCATTTCCCACTGATCAAATCAGAGATTCAGCAAGTGCTAGGTAAAAACGTGATGTTGATTGATTCAGGTAAGGCTATTGCTAAGCGGGTTCAAGATTTATTGGATTTAGAGAGCAGTACTGAAGAAGGTGGAGTGCGTGAGGCTTTTTGTAGTGCACTTCCTAAAAAAGAAAGTGCACTAAATAGTATGCTGAAGCAGTTAGGGTTTAGCTCAGTTCAGCTTCGTCCGTTTCTGGATGTTTAGGATCGTTTGCAACGCGTACTTTTAAAGTACGTTGCATGTAATCTTTATCGTTAAGTTCTGAAATAGCATGATTCACATCATTACTTGCCATAACAACAAATCCAAAACCTCTTCTTTTACCAGTACGTTTGTCTTTCATTAAACGTACAGCAAATACTTCACCATATTCAGAGAACAATTCACGTACATGTGATTCATTCGCTTTGTATGGAAGGTTACCCACATAAAGTGTTTTTGTTGAAGCCTTAGGTTCTGACTCTGATTTCGAGTTGGTGCTTGAAAAATTAACAACAAAAGCGGAAGCCAAGACACCAAGGATAAAGGTAATTGCAGGCGATATATCTACCTGAGAGAAAACAATGCCGCCCAATACAGCTAGCGCGACAATTAACAACATCGATTTTTTTGAGTTCATATCGGAATACTACATATTAATAAACGAAATATACGCATCTACCATTAACAAAATAGACACATGAATCTTACGTTCATGGCTTCCATTTTGCCAATGTATTGCTGTGATACGTCTCAAATGTTTAGTTTTTATTCGAAAAATGCGGATGTGGTGGCTTTTTAGGCGAACAAAACTTTTATTTAAAAAAGCTCTTGTGCTCTATATCGAACTCTCTATAATGCCGCCTCACCGACAAGGAGTGAGACGAAAGTCACGCAGCGAAATCGGTAGAGAATAAGAGTTTGAAAATAACCCTTGACTCTCTAAGTGGTGCAGGTATAGTACGCACCCCTAGCGACTGAGATGTGAGTCACAAAACGCTAGCGCTCTTTAACAATTTAAACCTATCAATCTGTGTGGGCACTCGTTGATGAATATCA
>NZ_JBFSPI010000103.1:0-17093 GCF_041464685.1 Vibrio sp. 10N.237.312.B06 | reverse complement strand
ATATTCATCAACGAGTGCCCACACAGATTGATAGGTTTAAATTGTTAAAGAGCTTCACTTGTTGAGCGTTCCTTTTAAGTAAGGAGCCTCTCAAAGTGGACGGCCATTCTAGCGAATTAACATTCAGTGTCAAACACTTTTTGAAAATTAATTTTTGTCGCTTTCCGTCTGACTGATTCTTGCTGAAGCCTTGTGGCGCCTGCCGTCTCAGTGGTGTCGCATTATAGGGAACCCTCTCAGCTTAGCAACTACTTTTTCATGAAAAATGAATAAACAAAGCTTAAGTGCTTAATAGTTCACCTAAACGGAAAAAAGAGAGCATTTCTGCTCTCTTTTTGCTCTAAATCTGAAAGAAATCTTAGATAAACGCGTAAGCATCTGCGTACATATGGTCACGCTTTGCTTCTTTATTCTGAGTAAACAAGTCTCTTGCAGCACCTGCCATTTCGAAACGGCCCGCAATGTAGATATCAAAATCAGCTAATGATTCGAAACTTTGCGTGATTGCTTCAAGTACGTTACCCGTTTGACCGTGCCAAACTTCAGGTGCTTCTTCTACTACTGGTACAAAATGCACATTGCTGTGTTTTGCTGCAATGTCGACAAGCTCTTCTTTCGCGTACAGCTGGCACTCATCTTTTGCGCCCCAGTATAGATGAATCTCTTTTTTACTGTTCTGCGCGATGCAGTGATCGAGAATAGAGCGCACGTAGCTGAAGCCAGTACCACCAGCAATTAGTAACAGAGGACGATCGCTTTCTTCTTTAACCCACGCATCACCGTGCGGAGCATCAATAGCTATGTCGCCATCTTCCGCTTGCGCTTTCTTCATTGCCTCAACAACTTCTGAAGCGTAAGCATTGTGCTCAGCTGCACCAATGTGTAACTCAAGCTCGCCTTCATGACGACAAGGGCTGCTTGCAATCGAAAATGGACGCTTGTCTTTTTCACCCATTTCAACCATCAAGTATTGGCCCGCTTTAAAAGCTACCGGTGTTTCTGGGTGAAGTAGGATTTGGTAAGTGTTACAAGCCAAAGGCTCGATAGATTTCACTTTACATTTAATAGTCATGTTCTTCCTCTCACTAACCCTTAATCGGCAAAGGTTAGAACTAAATTACTTTCTGCAAATGCTTGGCAAGCAAAAATCCAACCTTGTAACTGCTCTTTCTCTGTGAGCATGGGTTCAAGGTGGTAACTCACTTTGCCTTCTAATTTTTTGCACATACACATAGCGCATGCACCAACTTGGCAGCGGTTTGGAAAATTGATATTGCTGTTGAGCGCAGCATCCAAAACCGTTTGCCCTTTTTCTACGGTAAAACTGATATTTTCTGGGTATAAGATTACTTGGAAGCTCATGAGATTCCTAGTTGTTCCCAAATGCTATCAATCTTTTTAACGACGTCTGGGTTCTTAGTGATTGGAACACCCCACTCACGCAGGCATTCACCTTCAAACTTGTTCGTCGCATCTAGACCCATTTTTGAGTGTCCAGTTTGGTTTTTCAGGAAGAACGTATCTCTTGCCGGATCCATTCTTGTGGTCACCGCCCAGATAATGTCATTCCAGTCACTGACGTTAACGTCACTATCACATACGATGACAAACTTGTTCTCATCAAACTGAGACCAAACCGCTTCAATGATTTTCTTACCGTTACCTGCAGCTTGCTTATCGATAGACACAACGACCATGCACGCATTGTCATTCTGCAAATGAATATCAATAATTTCAGGGAAGGTTTCGGCTAGCTCAGCTAGGCAACCTTCAATATGCTGACTGTCTATAGGTAAAGGTTTAGCATTAGGCGATAGTGCCAGCTCCGCATCCCACTTCTTAGTAATGTCTAAACCCATTTTTGAGCCTAAACCTACTACTGGCGATGCAAAGTCTAGTGAATCGATAGGTGTGTTCTCTATCATCAGGCTATCACGAGACGGATCCATATGTTCACACATAGCAGCAGTCACTTGAGACCAATCACGCGCGTTAACATCCTCATCGCATACCAAGACAAATTTTGTGTACATGAATTGGCGTAGGAAAGACCATACACCCATCATCACTCGCTTAGCGTGACCTGGGTATTGCTTCTTCATGGTCACGACCGCCATTCGGTACGAACAACCTTCAGGTGGCAAGTAGAAGTCTTCTATCTCTGGGAATTGCTTTTGAAGAATAGGAACAAACACTTCATTTAACGCAACACCTAATACCGCGGGCTCATCAGGTGGACGGCCAGTATAGGTACTGTGATAGATCGGATTCTCTCGCATGGTTACATGAGTAATAGTAAACACATGATGCTTTTCTTTCTCGTTGTAGTAACCAGTATGGTCTCCGTATGGCCCTTCGTCTGCGAACTCATTCGGGTCGATGTAACCTTCCATTACGATTTCAGCACTCGCTGGCACTTCTAGGTCGTTACTGATTGATTTAACGACCTCAGTTTTACTGCCACGCAACAAGCCGGCAAACGCGTATTCCGATAAGGTATCTGGAACGGGTGTAACGGCACCAAGAATCGTGGCAGGATCGGCACCAAACGCTACCGAGACAGGGAATGGCTTGCCTGGGTTGGTTTCCATCCAATCACGTAGATCAAGCGCTCCACCACGGTGGGCCAACCAACGCATGATGATTTTATTCTTGCCGATCTTCTGTTGACGATAGATACCTAAGTTTTGGCGTTTCTTGTTTGGACCACGAGTAACCGTTAAACCCCACGTTAGCAACGGCGCGACATCGTCCGCCCAACAGCTCATCACCGGAATTTTATCTAGGTCGACGTCATCACCCTGCCATACGATTTGTTGACAGGCCGCCTTACGAAGACGCTTAGCTGGCATGTTTAAGACCTGCTTAAATACAGGCAGCTTATCGATAGCGTCTTTAAAGCCTTTTGGTGGCTCAGGTTCTTTTAAGTAAGCAAGCAGCTTGCCTACTTCGCGCAACTCTTTGACCTCTTGACGCCCCATACCAATGGCTACGCGATCAGGCGTACCGAATAGATTGGTCAAAACAGGCATGTCATAACCTACGGGGTTTTCAAATAAAAGAGCCGGGCCACCAGCACGTAGAGTACGGTCGCTAATCTCGGTCATTTCATAGTCTGGGTCGACGGGGTGAGGAATGCGTTTCAACTGACCAATGCTTTCAAGATGGTCGACAAAATCACGTAAATCTTTAAAACTCATAGGGCTTCTACATGCTGATTATTCTGCGCTCAGTATATCAAAAAGGGTGACGCTGAGATCCCCCTTTTTAGTGTGGTTATTGAGAGGCAAAATCCACTTTACGGTAATGCTTGCTCGATCAAAGAGCTCTTCACCTGAGGGTTATCATTCACAAGATCTTGCAACCAGCGCGTGTGACCTTGTTTGGCTAATTCACGGGCGACTAATGGCGCTTCATCGGCAATCGCCATCCTAGAGACAAGGAACTGCTTCACCTCTTCTGATAGCGGGTTCACCTTGGTAAGCAAAGTAATCGCTTCATCTTTCAAACGAGGATTCTTAGTCGCTGCCATTACCTGTTCCAACGCGAACGTTTGTTTAGTTTTAGCAAGTCGCTCTAACTCTGCTTGGCTATGATAATCAGCCTTCATTCGCCATAGAATCTTATAGACCTCAGGGTCTTCGCTCACTTGCGCTAATCGAACTACCACCTCGGTAGAGGGTAACCAGCTAACAATAGAAGATGCGGTGAGTTGCTTAGTCAGATAGTCAACCGCTTCAGGAGACAAACTGTCTAGCTCTCGAATTAGTAGCGCTTCTCGCGCTTGAACTTGATACTCAGGCCCTGACAACCACTCATTAAGGTTAAGTTCCTGCTTTTCTGCATCCAGTACAAACACCAGTGTCTTCTGGTCTTGGTGCCATTGTTTGATCAGTCGATTAGCAATCGAAGGGTAATTAAAAGCAGGTACCGTAAACTCGTAGCCATCCCCACGCTCTAATACTTGGTAGGTCGGCGTGATAGCGAGTTGCTGTTCTATGAAAATAGACATCTTAGGGGTGAGAACGATCTCTTGCTGTTCGATCTTCTTCAAGAGCCGGTAACGAGCCACCTCTTGCTGGGGAAATGTCAGACGCTCAAGCGAAAAGCGCAGCGAATTGACTTCGTCACGCACGACAAGCTCGAGTAATTCAGCAGTTTTCAGTTTTACTTGATCATTCTCAAGCCAAGACTCTACTGTAAGTGGAGACATCTCGGTGGCATAACTCATACCAACCGGTGAAAGTAACAGTGAAGTAGACAGGAGTAATGATGACAACAGTCCATGTTGCATTTTAACTTCCTCGTAACACTTTTGCCCATTCTGCAAGCTGTCGCTACAAAATGCAAATAAAAAGCGCCACCCGAAGGCAGCGCTTTTTAATAACTATAAGCTAATCAATACTACTGACGACGCATTGCGTCAAAGAACTCATCGTTCGTTTTAGTCATTGCTAGCTTGTCGATAAGGAATTCCATCGCATCGATTTCGCCCATTGGGTGAACAATCTTACGCAGAATCCACATCTTCTGTAGTTCATCGTTCTTGGTAAGAAGCTCTTCACGACGAGTACCAGATCGGTTGAAATCAATCGCTGGGAATACGCGTTTTTCAGCAATCTTACGGTTAAGGTGCAGTTCCATGTTACCTGTACCTTTGAATTCTTCGTAGATAACTTCATCCATCTTAGAACCAGTATCAACCAGTGCTGTTGCGATGATAGTTAAGCTACCGCCTTCTTCTACGTTACGTGCCGCACCGAAGAAACGCTTTGGACGATGTAGAGCATTCGCATCAACACCACCAGTAAGAACTTTACCTGATGAAGGAATCACAGTGTTGTAAGCACGAGCTAGACGAGTAATTGAATCCAGTAGGATAACCACGTCTTTCTTGTGTTCAACAAGACGCTTCGCCTTCTCGATTACCATTTCTGCTACTTGTACGTGGCGAGATGCTGGTTCATCAAACGTCGATGCGATTACTTCGCCTTTAACTAGGCGCTGCATTTCTGTTACTTCTTCTGGACGCTCATCGATAAGTAGAACCATTAGTTCACACTCAGGATGGTTACGGGCAATGCTTTGAGCAATATTTTGCAGAAGCATTGTCTTACCCGCTTTTGGCGGAGCAACAATCAGACCACGCTGACCTTTACCGATTGGAGAAGCAAGGTCAAGAATACGAGCTGTGATATCTTCAGTTGCACCATTACCCGCTTCCATCACCATACGTTCGTTGGCGTGAAGAGGAGTAAGGTTTTCGAAAAGAATCTTGTTACGAGCGTTATCTGGTTTATCGTAGTTAACCGTATTTACTTTAAGCAGAGCAAAGTAACGTTCGCCATCTTTAGGTGGACGGATTTTACCGCCAATAGAGTCACCTGTACGAAGGTTAAAACGACGAATCTGGCTCGGTGATACATAAATATCATCAGGACCAGCAAGGTATGAGCTGTCTGCGCTACGTAGGAAGCCAAAACCGTCTTGAAGAATTTCTAGAACACCATCACCAAAGATGTCCTCACCACTTTTTGCGTGTGCTTTAAGGATGGAGAAGATAATGTCTTGTTTTCTTAAGCGAGCTTGATTTTCAAGACCTAGGCTTTCGCTAAGTTTAACAAGTTCAGACACAGGTCTGTTCTTCAGTTCAGTAAGATTCATAGTGGTGGAAGTTTGTTTAGTCAAAATAGGGTCTGTTTTCTTAAGTTAAGAAGGATTTGGTCACAGGCTCGACCAAGAAGAGAATTTGTTCAATTAACGTGCGATAAATTAGCACTAAAACTAAGACTAGTCCATAGCTTAGAAAAAACAAAACCGCGCATTTGTTAACTGCGCGGTTTCTTTTCAAAGGCTCACCTAATTAAAGGTTAGCGTCTAGGAACTCTTTAAGTTGAGTTTTAGACAATGCACCAACTTTAGTTGCTGCTACGCCGCCATCTTTGAAAAGAAGCAGCGTTGGAATGCCACGAATACCAAATTTTGGTGGAGTTCCAGCATTTTGGTCGATATTTAATTTACCGATTGTGAGCTGACCTTCGTACTCGTTTGCGATTTCATCAAGAATCGGCGCAATCATTTTACATGGACCACACCATTCTGCCCAAAAATCAACAAGAACAGGGCCTGCAGCGTTGATTACATCGTTATCAAAACCGTCATCAGTTAGCTGCAAAATCTTATCACTCATCTTCCACTCCAATGTATTTTTTAGAACTGGTTGGATGATAACCAGTAAATAGATGCCCTATTGGAATGTATTTACTTTCGTATTGCAAGCTTAAGCTGATATTCTATAGCAATGAAAAAGACGCATATCACAGAGCAAAAGTTCGCCGACTTGGATTTACTTCCGCAAGTCATTGAAGGATTGGAGAAAAAAGGGTTCGACTATTGTACCCCTATCCAAGCCTTGGCGCTCCCGGTACTGCTCACCGGCCAAGACATTGCAGGCCAGGCCCAAACGGGTACTGGTAAAACGCTTGCGTTTCTTACTGCTACTTTTAATCACCTGCTAAAAACACCTGAGCATGAAGGCCGTAAGCCTAACCAGCCACGTGCGATTATTATGGCACCAACGCGTGAACTCGCGATTCAGATCTACAACGATGCTGACTCTCTGGTTGCAAGCACAGGTATCAAGGCAGCATTAGCTTACGGTGGCGAGAGCTACGACAAGCAGCTAGGTAAGATCGAAGAAGGCGCAGATATCTTAATTGGTACGACTGGTCGCATCATCGATTTCTACAAACAAAAGGTATTTAACCTTAACCACATTCAAGCCGTTGTTCTTGACGAAGCTGATCGCATGTTCGATCTTGGTTTCATCAAAGACATCCGCTTCTTGTTCCGTCGTATGCCTGAGCCAAAAGATCGCCTAAACATGCTGTTCTCTGCGACGCTGTCTTACCGCGTACAAGAACTTGCATTCGAACACATGCACAACCCAGAGCATGTCGTTGTTGAACCTGAGCGTAAGACTGGTCACCGTATTCAAGAAGAGCTGTTCTACCCTTCTAACGAACATAAGATGGCTCTTCTACAAACGTTAATCGAAGAAGAGTGGCCAGAGCGCGCTATCATCTTCGCTAATACTAAGCACAAATGTGAGTCTGTTTGGGGTCACCTAGCTGCAGATGGTCACCGTGTTGGCCTGCTAACTGGCGATGTTCCTCAGAAGAAACGTGAAAAGATTCTTGAGCAATTCACTAAAGGTGATGTTGACCTGCTTGTCGCAACCGACGTTGCAGCACGTGGCCTACACATTCCTCAAGTAACACACGTATTCAACTTCGACCTACCTGATGACTGTGAAGATTACGTTCACCGTATCGGCCGTACCGGTCGTGCAGGTGCAAGTGGTCACTCGATCAGCTTTGCTTGCGAAGATTACGCAATCAACTTGCCACCAATCGAAGAATACATTGAGCACGCTATCCCTGTGTCTGACTACGATGCTTCAGCACTGCTAGAAGATCTACCAGCACCATTGCGCTTACGTACACGTAACCCGCAACAACGCCGCTCAAACAACAATGGCCCACGCAACGGTAACCGTAAACCAAACCAGAACCGTCGCCCACGCCAACCGCGTCATAACAAGGAAGCTTAGTCGCTTATGAGTCAAACAGTGTCACCCCCGCTTTACGCTGCAATCGACCTCGGGTCGAACAGTTTTCATATGCTCGTTGTGCGTCATATCGATGGCAGCGTACAAACCATGGCTAAAATTAAGCGCAAAGTGCGTTTAGCTGCAGGCTTAGATGAAAATAATGCGCTTAGTACAGAAGCCATGCAGCGCGGTTGGGACTGTTTGAGTCTCTTTGCAGAGCGACTGCAAGATATTCCGAAAGAAAATATCCGCATTGTCGGTACAGCGACCCTACGTACTGCTATCAATGTGGATATATTTCTAGAGAAAGCGAACCAGATCCTTGGTTACGACATCAATGTTATCTCCGGTGAAGAAGAAGCTGCGACTATCTATAAAGGCGTAGCACACACTTCTGGTGGCAGCGGCCGCCGACTGGTTGTTGATATTGGTGGCGCAAGCACCGAGATGATCATTGGTGAAGGCTTCTCAGCGAAAGCCCTAACCAGCCTGAAGATGGGCTGTGTTACTTGGCTTGAGCGCCACTTTAAAGACCGCCAATTAACCGCAACCAACTTCAACAACGCCATTGAAGCGGCGAAGTCGACGTTGGCTCCTATCCTAGATAGCTACACAGATATCGGATGGGATGTGTGTGTGGGCGCCAGTGGCACCGTTCAAGCACTGCAAGAGATCATGTTGGCGCAAGGCATGGATGAAGTGATTACTCATGCCAAACTTAAGCGCCTACAGAAACAAGCTATGATTACTGAGCGCTTGGAAGAGCTAGAAATCGAAGGACTGACTCTTGAACGCGCATTAGTGTTCCCGAGTGGCCTTTCTATTCTTATTGCGATTTTTGAGCTGCTTGAAATAGATTCAATGACACTCGCAGGCGGTGCACTCCGTGAAGGCCTAGCTTACGAGATGGTTGATGAGCTACGCCAAGAAGATATCCGAGCACGTACCATTAAGAGCGTGCAATCACGCTACCAAATGGACGTAAGCTACGGTGAACAAGTTGCTGTAGTCGCACAAACGCTGCTAGACCAAGCAGGCGCCGAATCGTGGGTTTTAGAACCTCAAGCTGGTGTGCTATTGCAAACGGCAGCTAAGCTTCACGAGATTGGTTTAACCATCGATTTCAAAAAAGGTGGTGAGCACAGCGCTTACCTGCTGCAGAACTTAGACCTGCCTGGCTTTACTCGAGCGCAAAAGCACTACTTGGGTGAGTTAACTCGTCGCTACCGTGAGCAGTTAACTTCATTACCAGAGCAACACGCTATCTCAGGCACCAGCAGCAAGCGTATCTTACGTATTCTGCGTTTGGCTATTTTGTTGACTCACCGTCGTAATCCAGCGCTAGAGCCTGAGTTTAAGCTTGCAACCGATGGTAACAACTTGACCTTAGCGCTTTCTAAGCAATGGCTAGCAGACAACCCGCTGACCGCTGCTGAGCTAGAGATCGAGTCGAATAGACAAACCGATATTGGCTGGCCATTGAATATTAAATGCCTCTGATATTAGTATCTGACGCTAGAAATTAAAAAAGCCCAAGTTAGTAGACTAACTTGGGCTTTTTCTTATCGCTGCATTAATGCTTTGTGTTACAAATCTCAAACTTAAGCGTTCACGCCTGTCGCCTTAAAATCAGGGTTCACTGCGGTTAACTTCTTAACCACGTAATTAAGAAGCACGCCGTACATAGGCACGAACAAGCCTAGGCTGATGATAAGTTTGAATCCGTAATCGACTAAGGCAATCTCAGTCCAATGCTCAGCCATGAATGGATCTGGGCTTTGGTAGAAAGCAATCGCAAAGAACGCGATGGTATCAATGGCATTACCGAATAACGTTGAGCATGTTGGGGCTACCCACCACTGTTTAAGCTGACGTAGGCGGTTGAAAACATGCACATCCAAGATCTGGCCCAATAAATAAGCCATGAAGCTCGCCGCGGCGATACGTGCAACAAACAAGTTGAACTCACCTAGTTGGCTAAAGCCTTGGAATGAACCTTCAAAGAACACCACTGACAAGAAATAAGAAACGGCCAGCGCTGGTAGCATCACTAAGAAAATGATTTTACGGGCAAGCTGCGCGCCAAAAATGCGTACGGTCAGATCGGTCGCTAGAAAGATAAACGGGAAAGTGAAAGCACCCCAAGTGGTGTGCATACCGAAGACGGTAAAAGGTAGCTGAACCAGATAGTTGCTTGACGCAATAATCACCAAATGGAACAAAACTAATAGTGCTAGGGCTTTGCGCTGTTGCGCAGGGGTAAAGTTACTCATGCTGTACCTTTTTAGTTTGGTTTGGGGGTGAGGGAACCCAAATCGAGTCATTTCTTCGAATAATCCAAGAAAGCTCTTACCAATAATGTGAATTAAAAAATGTATCTAAAAATTGCTCTGTTGAGCGGCGGGCGATTATACATTAATCAATATTGGCTGCAACGGTGAGAACAAACGCAAACGTTTATTCTCACTTTTATTGGTGAATAGCGCTAGAAGCTGTGCTTTAGAAGCTATGCCTTAAGCTAAAAACCGCGCTTGAAAAGCGTCGCGAGATAATCGAACTCTTCTCGGCTTTCTTCAGCGTTTAGCGACTCAAACCAGATTGATTCACTGTAATGCTCAGACTTTAAGAACATTCGACAATCTTCAAAATCAATCAACCAAGAATGCATATCAGCGTCCCATTGCTTTTCAACAACAGACGCTGACAGCAATGCCACCAGCTTTTCACCTAGCACTTCATAAGAATCAAAATCAAAACTTGGAGACGTAATCAATAAACGCCCTTCCTCAGCCAAATACTCTCTTAAGCCAAATTCTGTTGGTGTTGTCATGTCCCTATCAACCTTATTCTTTTTCTATAAGCCAATCGTTTTTATAAGCTAGTCGTTTCTTGCAAGCTAGCCGTGTGTGGTGATGTGTTCTTGAATCAAATCTAAGAATGGGTCTGCGTACTTATCAAGTTTACGCTGACCAACGCCATTGACTGCCAGCATCTCACCATAAGATGTGGGTAGGATTTCGGCCATATCAATCAGTGTCGCATCACTGAATACCACGTATGGTGGCAAGCCATCTTCATCAGCAATCGACTTACGCAGCTTACGCAGTTTGGCAAACAGCTTCTTATCGTAGTTCTTACTGCTAAGTTTATCGGACTTCGCATTACGCACTGCTGTATCTAAACGAGGTACAGCCAATTCCAAAGACATCTCACCACGCAATAGCGGTCGAGCTTCTTCTGTTAACTGTAATGTCGAATTACGAGTGATGTTCTGGAACAACAAGCCTTTGTGAATTAACTGACGGAAGATACTGATCCAGTAATCGTGGCTGTGGTCACGGCCAATACCGTAGGTAGAAAGTTTATCGTGACCATTATCGCGGACACGGATGTTCTGCATACCGCGCATCACTTCCACCACATAGCCCATACCAAATGACTGATTAACGCGGTACACACAAGACAACGCCTTCTGTGCCTCTTGGGTCGCATCAAAGTGTTTTGGTGGATCTAAGCAGATATCGCAGTTGCCACATTGCTTCTCGCGATATTCGCCAAAGTAGTTCAACAGAACCTGACGACGACAGGTTTGCGCTTCGGCAAAGGCACTCATCGCGTTCAGCTTGTGCATCTCAACCTGTTTCTGTGGGCCTTCTTCTTTCTCATCCAGCATACGACGCAGCCAACCCATATCAGCAGGGTCAAACAACATCATCGCTTCAGCAGGCAAGCCATCACGACCTGCACGGCCTGTCTCTTGATAATAAGATTCGATATTACGTGGAATATCAAAGTGCACCACAAAGCGTACGTTGGGTTTATTGATGCCCATACCAAACGCCACAGTCGCCACAACGATCTGAATATCATCACGCTGGAAAGCTTCTTGAACATAAGCACGTTCGTCGGTATCCATGCCGGCATGGTAACCCGCGGCGCGAATACCGTTATTGCACAGCTTCTCGGTCACCATCTCCACTTTCTTGCGACTACCACAGTAGATGATGCCGCAATTGCCTTTCTGTGTTTCTAGGTAGCGAACCACCTGTGACACGGGCTTATGCTTCTCAACCAAGTTGTAGCGAATATTAGGGCGATCGAAGCTGCCTAAATGCGTATGCGGATCCACCAACTGCAAGCGCGAGATGATATCTTTACGCGTCGCATCATCGGCAGTTGCCGTTAGCGCCATGTAAGGTACATGTGGGAAATACTGTTTAAGCTGACCTAATGATGCATATTCAGGGCGGAAATCGTGTCCCCACTGAGAGATACAGTGCGCTTCATCGACCGCAATCATCGAAAGCGGTAAGCCTTGTAGACGCTCGATAAAGTCACGCATCAACACGCGCTCTGGCGAGACATACACCATTTTCAACTGACCTGAGTTCATACGATTAAAGACCGAGATCAGGTTCTCTCGCGGCATCGACGAGTTAATGCACTCTGCCGCGACACCGTTAGCTTTCAGCTGATCAACCTGGTCTTTCATCAACGAAATCAGCGGTGAGATAACCAGAGTCAGCCCTTCACGAACCAAAGCCGGGATTTGGTAACACAGAGATTTACCGCCACCGGTTGGCATAATCACCAAGCTGTCTTTGCCCTCAACGGCCAAATCAATGACCTCTTGCTGACCATCGCGAAAGCTTTGATAGCCGAACACATCTTGCAAGATGGTTTGCGCATCATTCGCGGGAGTTGGTATTTGCTCAGCAATCAGAGTGGCGGTCATTATGGTTCCTAATCGAGGTATGAAATCAGCAAGCATCTTCGGCAAGCAAGTCGCACATTGTAGAGGGGAACGCTGGCGAATTAAACCGCAAATTGTTAGGTGAAAAGGGTTATCGCTCCTATACTGACCAACTCTCTTATAAATCTTATTAATAAGCACTCAGTGCTAGAGAAAGATGCATGACACAGGAAGAACAACAACGTACGCGCCAGGGAGTTTTGCTTGCCGTCGGCGCCTACACCATGTGGGGGATCGCCCCTATATATTTCAAATCTTTAAGTGACGTATCCCCGTTAGAGATCCTTAGCCACCGTGTAGTATGGTCCTTTTTCCTACTCGCTTTCTTACTGCACATTGGCCGCAGCTGGCGTAAAGTCCGCGACACCCTGACCTCGAAACCAAAAATGCTCTATTTGGCGGCGACCTCTATTTTGGTGGGCGCTAACTGGCTTATTTTTATTTGGGCGGTGAATTCCAATCACATGCTTGATGCCAGCTTGGGGTATTACATCAACCCACTGATTAACGTGTTGCTCGGGATGCTCTTCCTCGGCGAACGCTTACGTAAGCTGCAATGGTTTGCAGTGGCTCTTGCTGCGATTGGCGTATTAATCCAATTAATTGCCTTCGGTTCAGTGCCGATCGTCGCCATTGCCCTAGCCTTTAGCTTCGGTTTTTATGGCTTACTGCGTAAAAAGGTGAGCTTAGAAGCGCAAACCGGTTTGTTCATTGAGACTCTGGTTATGTTGCCTCTCGCAGCAACGTACCTACTGTTTATTGCTGATAGCCCAACCTCGGACTTCTCAATGAACCCGATGCAACTCAATCTGTTACTGGTTGCTGCTGGTGTTATTACCACCATTCCACTGCTGTGCTTTACTGGCGCTGCAACACGCTTGAAGCTATCGACCCTCGGCTTCTTCCAGTACATTGGACCAAGCTTAATGTTCTTGTTAGCGGTGCTGATTTATGGCGAAGCGTTTACCAGTGACAAAGCGATTACCTTCGCCTTTATTTGGGGAGCGTTGGTGATCTTCAGCTTTGACGGTCTGCGTAACAACAGAAAGAACAAACGCGCTAAGCAGTAACACTGATCGTTTTTTACAAGACAATCCCTTAATACGAAGATAAGCTTGGTTGAATTGATGACTATTTGACCAAGCTTTTTTGTACCATGGATAAAGTCCACTACTACTCTACCCCAACAGAAGATATCAGCCTGATCCAAGCTCAGTACCAAGAGTTTGCCTTTCAGCGCCACTATCATTTGGACTTTCACATTGGCTTAATTACCCAAGGACAGCAGAAATTCGTCTATAAAGGGACGAGCCATAATGTTGGTGCTGGCCAAGTTGTTATCATGCCACCCGATGAACTGCATGATGGGCACTCCAAGCTCGATTCAGGTTATCAAGTCAGTGTGTTTGCGGTTTCTCCCCAATGGTTTCAAGATCTTGCCGATCCCAAGGAAAATGGTCACACATTAGGCTTTTCTGAGCTGATCCTCTCCGATCAAGCTGCATTTTCACAATTACGCAACTTACATGCCCTGTTAATCAATCAAAACATCAGCCAACTCGCTCAAGATTGCTTACCTTTCGAAGGATTCTCGACGATTGTCGATCGTTATGCGAAATTTGGATCGAAAAGCGACATCAAACTGGGTAATCAATCGATTGATACGCTAAAAGACTATTTGATGGCGAATTTGGATCAACCAGTGCGATTAGAACAACTGTCTGAGTTGTGTGGTTTAACCACGACTCAATTCCAACGCCATTTTAAAAACAAAATGGGCATTACGCCTTATGCATGGCTAAGCCGTTTACGCATGGAACAAAGCATGCGCCTGATTAAGTCTGGGATATGTGGTACTAAGGTTGCGCACCAAGTAGGCTTCTATGATCAGGCACACTTTTCTAAGGCTTTCAAAACCACGTTCGGTGTACCACCCTCACAAATCAACTAAGTGTTGATAATTTACAATTGCTCGATTTCAAATCACGGTAAGCTACGCTCAATACGATTACTTATTTAAAAATAGCGGCAACGTTATTGAGAACTGATGATGAACGAAGTCACCATACTGATCACCCTAGCCTCTATCCACTTCATCGCTTTGATGAGCCCCGGCCCTGACTTTGCGTTAGTCGTACAAAATGCGACGCGTCACGGACGCCAGACAGGCTTGTACATTGCGCTTGGCTTATCTTGCGGGATCTTGCTGCACTCACTGCTGAGCCTGACGGGAATCAGTTACCTAGTCCACCAGCAACCCACACTATTTGCCATTATCCAATTGGCCGGCGGTAGCTACTTACTGTACTTAGGTTACGGTGCACTTAAAGCAACCTGGCAAATCATTCAGAACCACGATGATGACGCCGACACCGTTAATTCGAAAGATCTGATTCTGACCAACAAGCGAGATGCATTTTCTAAAGGGTTTATGACCAACATTCTCAACCCAAAGGCTTTGGTGTTCTTTGTTAGTTTAATGTCGAGCTTAGTCCCTGCGGATATGTCGCTGTCAGGCAAAGGCTTTGCGCTGATCATCCTATTTGGCCTCTCACTGTTTTGGTTCTCACTGCTGGCGTGGATGCTTTCAACCAAAACACTGCAGAAGAAACTCAGCGAAGCGACCGTTTACATCGATGGCTTGTGTGGCGTGTTATTCAGCCTTATTGGCGCGAGTATTCTTTGGCAGTCACTGTCCGGTTTAATCGCTTAAATTCGAATCAAGATTACAATTCGTTAACAACGCTCTGGCTATCTCATCTTTCCACTGCCAATCTAGCTCTGCATATTAAAAGGAGAAGATCATGCAGTGGAAAACAAAACTAACAACCCTCGCCACTTCTACCCTACTTTTTGCCTCTCACGTCAGTTGGGCAAATCAAGCTGCCGATTCCGTCGCACCCGAACAAAGTAGTGGTTTAGAAACCAAACAACTCGTTAAAGCCAATGACTGGATGGTCACCGCAGCCAACCCATTAGCAACACAGGCCGGAGCTGATGTGCTTGCTCGTGGTGGTAACGCCATTGATGCGATGGTTGCCGTTCAGCTTATGCTTGGCTTAGTAGAACCTCAGTCATCAGGTATTGGTGGTGGTGCGTTCCTTGTTTATTTTGATGGCAAGGACAAGCAACTCAAAACCTACGATGGTCGTGAAACTGCACCACTTGATGCCACACCACGTCTATTCCAAGACGAAAACGGACAACCGCTTAAATTCTATGATGCAGTGGTTGGTGGTCGCTCAGTTGCGACACCGGGCACAGTGCAATTGCTGTGGGACACTCACCAGAAGTACGGAAAACTAGAGTGGGCATCACTGATTAAACCTATCGCTCAGCTAGCTGAAGAAGGTTTTATTATTAGTCCACGCTTAGCTACCTTGATTGAAAATGACCAACAGCGACTAAGCCGATTTGCCACAACTAAGGCTTACTTCTTCAATGCCGATGGCAGCCCGAAAACAGCGGGGACTCAGCTTAAGAACCCAGAGTACGCGGCAACGTTAAACGCTATCTCAAAGGATGGTGCTAAAGCCTTCTATCAGGGTGAGATCTCTGCCGACATCATTAATACTGTGCAAACTGCCAAAGGTAACCCTGGCGTATTGGCACAGAAAGATTTCGATGCGTATTCAATTAAGCAACGTGAGCCTGTTTGTTCTGCTTATGAAAGCTATCAAGTATGTGGAATGGGGCCACCAAGTTCGGGTGCATTAACGGTTGGGCAGATCTTAGCGATGACCGAGCAGTTTGACCTCAAATCATGGGGACCAAACGACGCAAAATCTTGGCAAGTGTTAGCAGACGCTTCTCGCCTAGCCTTTGCTGACCGTGGTATGTACATGGCCGATCAAGATTACGTACCGATGCCAACCCAAGGGTTAGTGAATACTGACTATTTGCAGGAACGTGCCCAGTTAATTACCGCAGGCAAGGCATTAGAAAGCGCACCATCAGGCACGCCACCGTGGGATCACGCTATGCTGCGCAGCCAAGATGTTTCTATTGAATTGCCGTCCACCAGCCACTTCAATATTGTCGATAGCGATGGCAATGTCGTGTCGATGACCACCACCATTGAGAATGCCTTTGGTTCACGCTTGATGGTGAGAGGCTTCCTACTCAATAACGAACTAACGGACTTCTCATTCAAGACCCACAACGATGGTAAGCCTATCGCTAACCGACTTGAGCCGGGTAAGCGTCCACGCTCTTCAATGGCACCCACCATCATCATGCAAGACGATAAACCTTACATGGCGATTGGCTCTCCAGGCGGTAGCCGTATCATAGGGTATGTGGCACAAGCGATCATCGCGCATACCCAATGGGACATGGATATTCAGCAAGCCATCAACCAACCACACTTCCTAAACCGCTTCGGTACCTTAGATTTGGAAAAAGGAACATCGGCGGAAAACTTCAAACCTGAGCTAGAAAAGATGGGATTTGAGGTCAACGTTCGCGATCTTAACTCGGGTTTACACGCTATTCGTCTCACAAAAGACGGCCTAGAAGGCGCTGCAGACCCTCGTCGTGAAGGTGCAGCCATTGGCCAATAGGAAATAACCCTCCCTTTTTACTCGCTGCCTTGTGCGAGATCTCTCACAAGGCAGTGAGTAAATATCGATATTTGATGACGAAATTAGTCACCTCGACATCGTAAACAATTGAAGTTAAATGACCTCCGGCGGAGCCGGAGGCTTATTGGGTGACGCCCTCTAAGGG
>NZ_JBFSPI010000102.1:0-17205 GCF_041464685.1 Vibrio sp. 10N.237.312.B06 | reverse complement strand
AGCGTTGAACAAGCTTACTGGGTTAGGTATGCCTGAAACTTGTCGTATTGACTAAGAAATACGCGAAACGGGGTGGCTCTATCTCTAAACTTAATTACGCAACAAAGCCATTACTGGTTTCTACTGTCGCCCATAAAGATGAAGTTAAAGGGGTGATAAAACGGTTTTTGAAATCGACCTGTTCTTTAAATTCAGGGGGTAAGACCATACGATAAGCATTTTTCACAGCCCCCAAATCTTCATCAATAGCGCCAACAGGAACATCTACTATCGTCGGAGCATAACCAAGGCATTTATCTTGGGTTTCATTTAGGTCAAGCTCATAACTACCACCTTTTGTAGTTAAAGCTCTAGGTTCAGTGTTTGCGTTATACTTACCATCATTATTTATATCTAGAAAAACGGTAGCGCCTACAATATAACCATCGATTACTTTTCCAGTAGCTTTTTTGTGAATTGTCGGATTACTCCCACCATCACCGCCGCCACCACAAGCTGATAAGGCCAGAACGCACAAAATTGGTATCATCATTTTCATTTTCATTTTCATTTAAATGGATCTCTATTATTTGTTGAGATTTAAAAATATTAAAATAGTAATACTCTTAAATTAGTTAACGAATTCGATGTTGTTTAATGTCATTTACAGCCCTTCACATATTATTACCCATACATATATCAACCTGTTTTCACATTGCTAATTAACCTTCTTGGTTTGGAAAAATGAAAGCCTTGGAATAATATATTAGATCTCTTTGGAAGTAGTCGTAGGTGTTGAGGATTTTCAACGCCTTCGACAATCAAGGTTACATCAATACGCTCAGATAGCTTAACCATAAACTTAAGTGTCTCATTGGCCACAATATCTTCCTGACATTTTTGTAGTAACGACTTATCTAGCTTAATAAAATCAAAATATTTTTCTGATAAAAGGTTAAAATTGGAGTAACCACATCCAAAATCATCAATAGCAAATCGAAAACCTGCCCCTTTAAGAGCAATTATATTTTCTTTAGCATAACTATGTAAAAGACCCTCACTATATTCAACTGTTTCAAATGTTATCTTACTTCTTAACTCTGGAACTAATTTGGTTAATTCCATTACATCATCATAAAAGTCAACGATACTTAAATCTGCATGACTAATGTTAACACTGATATTAGGAAGTGTATCTTGAGTGTTTTTTGCGTATTCAATTATTTTTTTAAAAATTATAATGGTTAATGAGTAATGTAGGTGCGGCTCCGTTGCCAATAATGGCATAAATACACCAGGACCTCCGAACTCTGTGCGTTTCCACCTAAGCAATATTTCCCAAAGGTACTCTTTAGAAGTATTCATACTATAAACGACGGGTTGATAAAAAAGCTCGAACTGAGTCCCTCCCTTTTTTATATCGTGATGTAAAGCTTGGATTACCGAACGGGTTCTAACGTTTTTTTCATAGTCATTAATGTTATATACGTAGACACCATCAATAGATTGAAGTGACTTTTTAACACTGTAAGCCATTCTTCTAAACAACTGATTTTTATCTTGGGGTTTATCAAAATTAGATAGGATCATGCTAGCAAGAGAATAATCAAAAGTTAGGGTTTTATCGCCTACTTTCTTTTCATGAGGCAAAGAGAATTGAATTTTTTGTTGCTGCTCAAGGATTTTTTTTTCTTCCCAGGGGGTATCGCTTTCAAATACAAGAACAATGTATTTGTCTTCAAACAAACCGATAACCCTTGGTGAAAGTGTCTCACTTAGGTAGTGATGTAATTCTGTTTTAACTATTCGACTAGTTTTTGAATCGAAAAACTTATAGAAATCTGCAGATCTCCCAACACAGATTACATGCATGATCTTGTAGGTACTTCTGTTTGTTCTTAATAATTTTTCTTGAATATAGTTGATGTTAGGTAAATCTGTTTCTTCACAGAAAAAACGTTTGAGCCTTTGTTTATTTTGTTCTCGTTCAAGTCTTTGCTGAACAAAAGATAGCTTTTTTTTACCTTCCGACGACTTCAGATGAAATGATGTGCATATTATTAGTAATGTAATAAAGAACAGACAAAGTAAATTAACAGTAGACAACACGGCACCCCGAATAAAGTGATATGCATCGCATTTTGCGATGCAACAGAATGATTGTATTCTTACTTATGAGATTCACACAAATAAAAACAAATCTGACCACTTAATAGTCATCTACTTGAATTGAGTGTAATTGTGCAAATTTATAAATATCACGCACGAAAACACCACTAACCGCATATTGTACATCCCGTAATATCCCGACAACTTCATAACATAATAGCCACCAAATTACGCCACAGTGCCATTTCAGGGGGGTAATGATTGCATCGCTTTTTTTAGTATTTATTTACGCTATAAAAAACTGACAGTGATCGCGATATTTAATGGGGAGGGATTGAAATCAGCAACTTTATCTGGGTTACATCACTACATACCCTTGATGAAACCAATCTGTTTGGAAGTGAAACAAACCATAAATTTAATCAAATGCACGCTAGAGGGTAAGTTAAGTCCTAACGCAAACACCTAATCCTAACCTCAACTATCTGAATAGATGGGAAATCTCCATTGAAAGGAGAGCAGGACATTTTGATGGATAAAACTAAATAAAAGAGGGAGTCGTTCTGCATAATTAACTGAACAATAATTGATGCTAGGAAAACTAACGAAGAGTCATAGTTCATAGCGACGTAAAGTCGTCAACAGCTAACGTTGTTGTAGGTATTAGCAGAATCATCCAGTACAAATCAGCACTGAGGTAGTAAAGCTACATAAAGGCTGGTCAAGGCAATCTGCAATGAATAGTTTAGTGTAATTACACTAATTTACTGTCGAATGGGTAGTCACTGGATATATTTGGCCAGTATTACTGTGAGTTTGCCAAATCATCGGTAGAAGATAACGCAATTAAGGTTACTATGTTTATCTCGATACCTCTGATTATTTTAGCTTTCACAACAATTAGGCTATTAGTATCCTGCAGTAAGTTATCTCAATGGCCTGTACGCTTTCAAGTCAATAAAACAACCCAACCAACACGACTGACAACAGTACGCCGCCGATAAAACTCGGGCCGTGGAATGGTCTAACTTTAGATTTAACGTACTCTTTCTGAAGTTCTTCTTGGTAAGTTTTAACGGCGAGTTCTTTTACGTAGTTATTTTGCATAATAAGCTCCTTCTTATTGGGTAAGAGAAGCTTAAGACTTGAAGTTAGGTTGAGGTAAAGAAAAATTTCACATTAATTGATTACTTCGGGATTGTTACTCTAGAATGACTCTGAACACATCATTGTTCACACCGCCAACATCCACTAATTCTCCCGGCTTCATAAGAAGTAAGGTGTTTAATTGGCGCTTTGAACGTGGTGCTCTATTTTCTCTGATCACTAAGATATCAACTAAGTAACCTGAGTTTTGCTTTGATAGTGAGCCCGAGAGAGTAACACTCTCTCTTCTATCGGCTAGAACCGAATTAAATGTTTTATCTTCTAACACACCCGCCGAGATCGACGTCTCACCATAAAAAAGCGTGATAGTTGTCGGATCAGGTGTTAGCTCTTGATTAGATGAACACCCCACTATCGCTAGGCACAACAATAAAATAACTCGAAATTGCATACACTTAATTTTCTTTCTCACATTCTAATTCTATTTTCGGTTCTTGGTACATCGCTTCTATGAACCCCAACTTAATTACCCAGAATCAAGTTTAAGCTTCTTCAATCTGGAACTGAATAGGTACCTTCAAAATACTCGATACGCTCTAAAATCATTCTTAGCTTACACTCTTCGATTTGAACCCCGGCCCAAACGGAAGGCGTATACGCTTGACCTATAAATTCACAATCTGCGTCTCTGTATTTCAACCAAGCTTGTTGAGCTCTTCGGAAAGGTCCTTCTAGATCGATGTGAAACTCGATTTTTTGCAATTCGGTTTCTTCCTCGACTATTCGCATAATGGCTTCTTGATATGTTTTATTGAGATCGATATTTGCTACTTTCATTTTCTCTTCGACACACAGATAACCCGCAGTAACCCCTCCACCTTCAACGTTACAAGGGTCTTCATCATCAACAGCGAAACAAGATGTAGTAACTAACGCCAGTACAATTAATGACTTTTTCAAAAGCATCTCCAATACAGTTCAAAATCTGCGATATCTACTCGACAAGCAGTAGTTCGAATCACCAGTATTGATCATTTCTTCGGGCTCAGGCTAGCTAAACGTTTGACTAACTATTTCTAACGGTATGAAAGTGTTCGGCACAAGCCGACAATTTCAAGAAGGAGCAGATCAGATCATCACCGACAATCTGACCGCTTAGTTTGAAGTGGGTTTAATTATGTTTAAGCAATAACATCTTGTGGTGGTGTACCTTCGCAGTTGGAAACGACTGCATCAATTTGAATTAGAGCATTCATAGAAATCTCTGAAACCCCAACCACCGTTCTTGCCGGTAATTCAGCATTAAAGAATGTTGTGTAGACCTCATTCACTGTATCAATGTCTGAAACATTTTTAAGCTGAATATTAATTTTCACAGTATCGTCCATACAATGATCAACACTTTCAATGATCGCCTTAATATTTTGTAAACATTGTTCCGCTTGCTCTTTTACACCACCAGCAACCATTTCATTTGTTTTCGGGTCTAAAGGTAATTGGCCTGAAATATGATTGTAGTGAGAGAAAGCAACGGTGTGCGAATAAGCCATGAAAGGGGCATCGACAGTATTATTAGCTTCAATAACCAACAAGCGAGTGTCTTCTGGTAATTGCGGCGGTGTACCGTCGCCATGTGAAACGGATGTATCAATTTGAATTAAAGCGCCCATTGGTAGTTCAGCAGCATTAACAACCGTTCGCGCTGGTACATAACTTGGGAAGAACTTAGCGCAAACTTCATTTACCACTTCCGCATCTGCGATATTTTTCACGTAGATAGTCGTTTTAACCACATCATTCATGACATGACCGATACTCTCTAGAACCGCTTTAATGTTTGATAGACATTGTGCCGTTTGCTCTGTGATACCACCTGAAACCAACTCACCTGTATTTACATCGATAGGCAATTGAGCCGAAAGGTTGTTGTAGTGAGAAAAAGCCGCAGTCTGCGTCGATACAGTACTTTGAGGCGCGTTATCTGTATTTCTTGATACCTTAACTAGCGCGCAAGGTGCTTGTGGTTTAGTGCCTTCGCCGTTTGAAATAAGCGCATCCATTTGAACTAAAGCGTCACTGTTCGGTAGCGCAGCTACGCCCACGACTGTACGTGTCGGCAGGCTGTTTTGGAAGAAGCTTGCGTAAACCTCATCAATAGCATCGATATCAGAAATATTCTTAACGAAAACATTAATCTTCACAACATCATCCATAACATGGTCGATGCTTTCAACAATGGCCTTAATATTATTTAAGCATTGTGCTGCTTGGTCTTTAATATCACCAATCACTACTTCACCTGTTTTAGGGTCAACAGGTAATTGAGCTGAAAAGTTATTATAATGAGAAAAAGCGACCGTTTGTGTAGATACAGAATTAATTGGTGCATTTTCAGTATTTCTTGAAATTTTAATGATATCGCTACTCATCGGAATTATCCTTTTAATAATATAGGAATACGTATTTATATTTAACAATCGTATTGGAAAGAATGATTAAAGTAGCGCCATGTTAAGTGAATTATTTTAGGGTAAACGTGATATACATCAGACTCTCAGTTGACTATAAATCAGCAGGTTACAGAATAATTAGTCATCAAACGACTAATTATCCGTCCCACTAGGCTTTATCAACTGCTAAATTCTCTTTAATTTTAAGTCTATTCAATAATCCTGAATACTCTCTCAGGTAATTGAAAGGATAATTACCAAAATTTAGATGATATTTGATAGGTTGTTCACACTAAAACTCCGTTACTAGCTAGGTTAGTAACTTTATCCCTTATACCCGTGCATAAACTCTTAGGCTATTTAATTAATTATTTTCGAGAGTTTATTTTATATAAGTACGTTAATAATATATTCGAGAATCAAATACCTACAATCTGACAATGCCTATGATTAGATACATTTACTCATATAATTCAACAAATATGAGACTCAGGGGGATGACATGAGAAGTATGGTGTTCAGCCAAGACATGGGACTTTCAGGAATCACGATGGCATCAACGAAGAGCAATCGACACCATAGATTTTGGCACCATAGCTCTCAACAGATAGTTTCGTTGAAAGAAGAGCTAAACCGCTCTTGGAGTGGTATTGAAGTGGCGCTTAAATTCGCGACTGAATTGGGATGGGCTCGAGTAGCCGACTCGGCGAGCAGCATCGCTGATGCGAAGGCCTTCTAGCTGAATCAGTTCTTTGGCTTTGTTGAGTCTTACCTTCTTCAAATATTGAAGAGGAGATTCAAAGGTGACATTACGGAATGCATTGTGGAAGGCAGACACGCTCATGTTGGCTTCGTCGGCAAGCGATTGAACAGTGATGGTTTGGTCGTACTCTTCATGCACTTTAGACAGCGCTTTAGCGACACGTGCGTAATGGCCGTCATGATGAGCTAAATCAAACAGCACACGCCCTCCTGAACCGGTTAGGGCGCGGTAGACAATTTCGCTGACCATGGCATCGCCCAATATATTGGCTTCAATGTCACAATGTAGAGTTTTGACCAATCGAGTAAAGCTCTCCAGCATTTGCTCTTCCATTGGCGTCGATTCTAAGCCGCTCGAATTCTGCTTGTGCTTGTTGCAGTAGCTCTCTAGAAAGCCTTGGTCTTCCAGCTTTTTGACTAAGCTGTGCAAGCGCTGAGAATCGATGCTTATCGACAAACCAAGCAATGGTTCGCCATTTACAGGTAAGGCTTCACACTCCAATGGCATTGGCACGCCTACCACAAGATAATCACCAGCAGCGTAAGTAACGGGTCTATCGCCAATATAGATGTTCTTTTTGCCCTGCCCGAGCATGATAATACCCGACTGGTAAGTGAATGGCTGACGTTGATTCCCGCCACTGCTTCTATACAACCACACACCGCCAATTTCAGTTTCTCTGATCCCTTCGAGATCATCCCAACCTTTGTGTTCTACATAAGACTGTAACAACTGCGCGAGTGTTTTCATAAGTGGCGACTTTCCATTCCAAGTGCTAAGAGTAAGTAAGCTAAAGCGGAGAAAGAATATCAAGTTTGTAGAAATAGGCAATTTATTTGGAGGATCAGCTCTTCATCACCCTAGATTACTGTACTAATATGCAAATATAGAAATTGAGCAATCAAATAAAATAATAAATTGAGCTTTACACAAGGAATCTCTAATGCAATTCACTTATGTTAACCCTACAGTTATCCACTTCGGCCAAGGCCAAATCAACGCTATCAGCCAAGCGGTTGATACTTCGAAGAAAGTACTGGTCATCTACGGTGGCGGTTCAATCAAAAGCAACGGTGTTTACGCCCAAGTTGTCGAATCTCTAAAGGATCACGCTTGGATTGAGTTCGCGGGTGTTGAAGCTAACCCAACGAAAGAGACGCTAGATAAAGCCGTCGCTCTTGTTAAAGAAGAAAACGTAGAATTCATTATCGCTGTTGGCGGTGGCTCGGTAATCGACGGTTCTAAATACGTTGCTGCAGCGGCTAAATACGACGGCGACGGTTGGGATATCCTAGCGGGCAAACACCAAGTAACAGAAGCGACACCAATTGGTGCGGTACTGACACTTCCTGCGACAGGTTCTGAATCTAACATGGCCGCTGTAATCACTCGTAAAGAGACTCAAGAGAAACTGGCGTTCATGAACCCTGCGGTACAACCTAAGTTCGCGGTTATGGATCCAGACGTAATGAAGTCTCTTCCAGAGCGTCAATTGATCAACGGTCTAGTTGATGCATGGGTTCACGTGTGTGAACAATACATCACAATGCCAACAGACGCGATGGTTCAAGACGGTTACGCAGAAACACTGCTTAAGAACCTACTTGTACTGGGTAAGCAATACGACGAGCGTGACAACGACGCATGGCGCGCAAACCTAATGTGGACTGCAAACCAAGCGCTTAACGGCCTGATTGGTACTGGCGTTCCTCAAGATTGGGCAACACATATGATTGGCCACGAATTCACAGCACTATGGCACGTAGACCACGCACGTTCTCTTGCGATTGTTCAACCTTCACTACTTCGTAATCAAATCGAAGCGAAGCGTGGCAAGCTAGAGCAAATGGGTCGCAACGTATTTGGCCTAGAAGCGGGTGCTGATTTAGCCGAGCGCACTATTGCTGCAATCGAAGCCTTCTACCACAGCCTAGACGTTGCAACTATGTTCGACGGTTACGAAGCAACTAAAGCGGCAGCAATCGACAACGTTGTTGCTCAACTTGAATCACACGGTTACCTAGAGCTTGGCGAGAACAAAGCAATCACGCCTCAGAAAACGCGTGAGATTTTAGAGTCTGCAATTCAATAGCAGCCAAAATTAAAGCAAGGAAAACAAGGTTCTAAAGAAAATCACCATAATCTAAAAATTTATTCCGTGAAACTGAACCAAATTCTTTGCCTTTGCGTATATCCTCAAGCAGCGTCCAAATCAGGCGCTGCTTTTTAATTTGCCCTACAAGATGCTATTAAATTCTCATAAGTCCTTAATTTAATGTGCAATCATATTTCTATATTGTTAAGGTAAACCTGTCTCTTTATTAGGTATGAACAACGATTTGAACAATCTCAAGGAAATGGTTAAGTTTAAGTCACTTAACAAGTGGTATGGTGATTTTCATGCCCTAAAGGATATCGATTTAAAGATTGAACAAGGAGAGATACTGGTGATTTGCGGGCCATCAGGTTCGGGTAAATCAACTTTAATCCGTTGTATCAATCAGCTAGAACCTTTCGAAAGTGGCGAGCTTTGCGTGTTAGAACAAGTACTTCCGAGTAAATTCAACACACCTGGCCAAGTCGGAATGGTGTTTCAGCATTTTCATTTATTCCCCCATCTTACCGTGCTTGAAAACCTGACTCTGTCTCCAATACGTACGCTGAAAAAAAGCAAACGAGAAGCCGAGAAGCTTGCAATGCACTATCTCGAGCGCGTACACATCGCTGAACAAGCCAACAAATACCCAGTACAACTTTCTGGCGGTCAGCAACAACGTGTAGCTATCGCCCGTTCGCTGTGCATGAAGCCTGAATTACTGCTTTTTGATGAACCGACTTCAGCGCTTGATCCGGAGATGATCAACGAAGTGCTCGACGTGATGGTTGAACTGGCGAGCGAAGGTATCACCATGGTGTGTGTGACCCACGAAATGGGCTTTGCGAAACAAGTGGCCGACCGCGTTATCTTCATGGATGAAGGACAAATTGTGGAATCGAATACGCCACAAGCGCTCTTTGAAAACCCTCAACATGAACGTACTCAAGCGTTCCTAAATCAGATCCTGACTTATTGATGTTGATTCGAATTATTAAACCCGCCCTATCTGCTTTGGTACAGATTGTTGTACTGGTGGCTGCTGTTGTTTGGATTCTCGACTCTGGCGCACAAACCATGGGATACAGCTGGCAATGGGAGCGTGTGCCGGACTATATTGCTTTCTATGAAGATGGTGAATGGTGGCCTGCAGAATTAGTTGAAGGGCTACTGGTTACCATCAATATCTCTCTGATTTCTTTGGTTGCTACGCTGATCATTGGTTTAACGACGGCGCTATTGAGGAACTCAAATTCTGTGGTTGGACGCACCTTAGCCACCAGCTATGTTGAGTTGATTCGTAACACGCCGTTATTAGTACAAATTTATTTGCTCTATTTTGTATTTGGCCCCGTGTTAGGGCTGGATCGCTTTAGCACTGCCGTTTTAGCCTTGGCACTTTTCCAAGGCGCTTACACCGCCGAGATATTTCGTGCCGGTTTAAATGGTATTGCGAGAGGACAATTTGAAGCAGCTCAATCCTTGGGCTTATCAAAGACCTATACTTACTGGGATGTGATTCTTCCTCAGGTGGTGCAACGTACCTTGCCACCTTTGACTAATGAAGTGATCTCTCTTATTAAAAACTCTTCAATTGTGAGTGTCATGGCTATTTTTGACCTGACGACTGAAGCCAGAAACATTGTTTCTGAAACCGCGATGCCATTCGAGATTTGGTTCTCTGTGGCGATCATTTATCTTGCTCTTACACTTTCACTTTCTGCCGTTGCTGCTTGGCTTGAGCATAAGCTCGGGGCTAACTGGCGAACACAATAAGGATTTATCAGCATGAAGCTATTTAAAACCGCGATTACAGCCCTACTTGCGCTTGCCGTAAGTTTGCCTGCACTTGCTTCTGAAACGCCTAACCTCGATAAAATCAACGAACGTGGCTCACTGCGCGTTGGGATGTCGACATTTGTTCCTTGGGCGATGCGTAACAAACAAGGCGATCTCGTTGGCTTTGAAATCGACGTGGCGAAACGCCTTGCCGAAGATTCTGGTTGGAAAGTCGAATTTGTACCTACGGCATGGGACGGTATTATCCCTTCTCTATTATCGAAAAAATTTGATGTAATCATCGGCGGTATGTCTATCACTGAAGCGCGAGCTAAAAGCGTATTGTTCACTGAACCTTACTCGCACTCTGGCGTTCAACTGGCGGCTAACAAAGAGCTAGCGGAAGGTTTTACTCAGATCTCTGATTTTGATTCTCGCCGCGTAAAAATTGCAGCACGTCGTGGAGCATTCACGGTTCAAGTCGCTCGTGAAACCTTCCCTAAAGCGAAAGTTCTACAGTTCGATGACGATGCTCAAGCATTCCAAGAAGTGTTAAACGGCAACGCGCACGCGGTTATCGCGTCTAGCCCGAAACCAGAACACGAAACGATCAAAAATGCAGACACGCTATTTATTCCATTTGAAGAGCGTCTATCAAAAGGTAACGAAGCATTTGCAGTTCGCCTAGGTGAAACTGACAAGGCAGAATTCTTCAACGAATGGATCAAAGCACGTACTGAAGACGGTTGGTTGAAAGAGCGTTACGAGTACTGGTTCTATACTCTAGATTGGCAGGACCAGATTGCTCAAGGTCAGTAATCTGAACTTTTGCTAGTGAATCGAGGCAGTGCGTTGTCTGCACTGCCTCGATTCGGCAACTTGATTCGCTTTAATGATGATCTAAAACTCAACAAAACAGCCTACTAATTATTATTGTTTAAACAGGAATGACGTGAGTAGTACTAGCGCATTAACAACACCTAAGCCCAACGTTTATATGAAGCCTTGGTATCAACGCCTTAACCTTTTGGATGGCGTGTTACTCGCTGTCATTTGTGTGTTTGCAGGCTGGCTTTATTATCGTTCTGCTGTTGGTATCAACTACCAGTGGCGCTGGGAAGATGCGTTTACCCTAATTTTCATTCCACCTTCTCAAGGCAGTATTCCCTACTTCTTCCAAGGCTTGATCGCTACACTGCGCTTGAGTGTCTGGAGTATGGTGTTAGCACTCTCTTTTGGCACATTGTTAGGTGTAGCAAGACACTCAAAGATCGCTTTCTTCAAAACACCGGCACTGATTTTTATCCAGTTGGTTCGAAATATTCCGCCACTGGTGTTTGTCTTCATATTCTATTTCTTCGTTTCTAACCAACTGATTCCATTACTTGGTTTAGAAAGTATCTTACGTGAACACAATGGCGAGATTAACGCTGTTCAAGCCTTTCTGTTTGGTCCTGCTAACCTTTGGGAAAACTTAGCGTCTGGTGTTATCTGTATTGGTTTGCTCTCTTCAGCTTACATTGCGGAAGTGATTCGAGCGGGTTTAGAAGGTATTCCTAAAGGCCAATGGGAAGCGGCCGATTCGCTTGGCTTGTCTGCATTGTCTAAGTATCGATTTGTGGTTGGCCCACAAGTATTAACTGCCATCACCCCACCATTGGCAGGCCAAGCAATCTCCTTGGTTAAAGACACGTCGATTGTGTCTCTGATTTCCATCCAAGAGATGACGTTTGTTGGAACTGAAATGGCAAACTCCTCGGGTTTGATCTTCGAGATCTGGTTGATTGTAGGCTTCGTATATTTTGCTTTATGCTTTGCGCTTTCGCGTCTGTTCAAAGTGATTGAGCAACGTTCTAGTGCTTACCTTAACCATCAGTGACGTCATTAATAGTACCGATTCGCCCGACCATTCATTGCCCTTATCAATCTCACCTGGTTGGTTTAAGTTGTTGACCAATCGGGATTTATCCCTTCATATTCCCTCTTAGAAACACAGCAAAAAACTCGTTTAATCACTATACTTAACATATCGAACTACGTTGATTCTTCTCAAGGACATCACTCAACATGGACAATCATAAAGAAAGAGCTTTTTACGCCGTTGTCGGCGCATTGGTTGGAGACGCCGCTTCCATGGGGTTGCACTGGCTGTATGACCAAGAGAGGATCTTACACGTGGCTGGTTTCGAGCCAGAATTTCGCTCACCGAATCAGTTCGATTATCAAGACAAAGGCTACTTTGCGCACCAAGGAAAAACGTCCGGTGAGCACTCGCAATACGGTGCTCAGTTATTGGCGATGGTCGATAGTTTAGTCGACAACCAAAAATACGATGAAGCGAGCTATATTCAACATTTCCGCAAATGGTTTGATTTCGGTGGTAGTTGGCAAGGCTACATTGATAAAGCGACGCGCATGAGCTTGCTGAACATCCATCAATTAGAACTAGAGGGCGCCCCGATTACTGCCTGTGGCGCAGACGATACGCAGCTCCCCGCAGTTTCAAAGATCATTCCATTAGTAGCCTGTACTTATACCTCTCACACCTTACCAGCGATGGTAGAGAGCGCGGTACGAGTGACCAACAACAACGACAAAGCCGTGGAATGGGCGCAAGCCATCACCCTGTTGATTCAAGCAGCGATTCAAGGCAACTCACCATTACAGTCCGTAGAAATGGTGCGACAAACTTGCAGCAGATTTATACATGATCAAATCGATGAAGCATTGGCTGAACCTGAGCTTTCAATAACAGATGCCGCGAAGAAGTTTGGATTGCATTGTGAACTGAGTGCCGCATTTCCCTTGCTAATTCGCATCATTGCGGGTGCTCAGAGCTATAAACAAGGTATTCGAGACAATATCTTATGTGGCGGTGACAGCTGCGGGCGTGCGATTGTGATTGGCGCGGTATTAGCGGCGTGTTTCTACGAAGAAGACGGAGCGATTCCAACAGAATGGCTGAGCCAAGTAGAACTCAATTGTGGTGTGCTGTCTTTGCCTATTGAGTGACAATGACAACACAACGGCACACTGTGCCGTTGAGGTTAATAACTAATGCTTGGAATTACTGACGCCACATATAGACAAACTGATCGTTTTTCGAGGTAATTTCGAAGCCAAACCTTAAATACAACTCCCCAACTCGATTACCGTGTAAATAACACAACTCCACAGGCTTATTGAGTTTGGCTGCTTGAGCTAAGCAATCAGTTAAAACTTGGCTACCAATACCTTTGCCATGATATTCAGGCAGTAGGAAGAATCGGCAAAAATAGAAGTGGTCGCCTTTGTCTTGCAACAACACACTACCAATCGCTTTACCTTGATATTCAATGATTTCAGGCCGTTCTTCTGCCCACTCTTCGGCGTGTATATCTCGTTGAATTTGCTTATCCCAACCAAAAACAGCTTTGATTGGCTCAAATTCAGCCGCCTTTTTTAGCTCGAACAGAAATTCATAATCTGGTAACTGAGCAGGTCTTGTTGAATACTTCAAAATACCTCCAACAATAATTTGCTCTGGCTTCATTTTCGTTTAAACCGGGACATAGTAACCCCGATCAAACCCAAAAATGCCACGCTTAAATGTTCACTTTGGTTCTAGTTGGTAACGTAAAACTTCGTGTTTATCTTGCTCCGAGTAAAAGGTATTCAGGAATTGTCCACCGCACCTCTCAATGACCTTTTGCGAAGCTATATTTCCCCTCTCACAGGTAATAATAGCGCTTTCGGACAATACGTGCCGTTGAACCCAAGACAACATATGACTTGCGATACCCCGCCCTCTGGTTTGCGGCAGCGTCTCATATCCAATATGGCCTATGACATCGTGAATGTACGGACTGGTGCCATGACGAACTCTTATCACTCCAAGAATACGTCCAGACTCGACACAAAAATAAGTAGAAGCAGGCGTCCAACCTTCTGGCAGTTCCTCACCTTTTGAATAAGCGACTCGCCTTTTTAAATACGTATCACTACTGTCAGAAATACCTGTATAAATTTCTAACCCATCCTCAGAGCAAGCATTCACATAGTGATAAAAGGCACTTGAGTACGAAATATCAGCTTTGACCATGTCCATATAGTTTCGATTCCTAGTTACTGCTCTTTCGGGTTTAGCGATCAAGTCTAAGCTAAGTGCATGGTGTATTCTTGATGCCCTGTATGTTCATCAACTTGTTCGCTCACAATAGAGAAACCTTGAGACAAGTAGAACTCAATGGTCGCTTGATTCTCTTTATACACATTCAAAGACAAGTTGGGGCATTCAAACTTGGCATGTTGCATGAGGCGTTTCCCTATGCCACTCCCTTGATACTCAGGGCAGACAAAGATCGCGGCCAAGATCCCTTCATAAAGTGAATAAAACCCGCGAACTTCCCCATCCACTTGGAACACATAGGTTTGTGATGCTGGAAGGTAGATATCGCGCATATTGCCAACCTGCGACTCCCAGAACTCAGGAGCCACAAAATCATGCGCCTTGATTGAGGCGGTTAACCAAATATCTAAAACGGTTTCAATATCGGCTGGACGGTATTGTCTGATCATCTTAATTCTCTGGATTTATTGCGGTTTAATAAGCGAGTCAGTATGCCGAGATGCGACTTAAACTTATTGAAGATTTACGACAATTGTTTGAAACAATGGTTACTGCTTCTTAACGTACTTCGCTGTAACCAGCATTTCACCGCCACCATCCAGCTTGCAATCTAACTGATGATCTTTGCCTTCATTTATTCGTCTGATTACCGCTTTAGTGCCGATTTTCAGTACAGAAGAACTGCCTTTAATTTTTAGATCTTTAATGAAGGTAACTTTATCGCCACTTTCCAATACAACGCCATTTACGTCCTTAACACGCGCGGCTTCTCTTTCTAAACGCTCTTCTTCTGGGTTCCACTCATAGGCACACTCAGGGCAGATTAGGTTGTTTTGGTCTGGGTAGACATATTCAGATTGGCATTGCGGACAAGGAGGTAAAGACATACGTTAAGACTTCATTTAAATAAAATTTGCGTCCATTTTAATGACTCTTGTTAGGCTTAGCGAGCACAAATCGAACCAATTTTCAGTAGCGTAATTTAACTTAGAAAAGAGCAGTACCTAAAACGAACAAACACAGCCGCTAAGCTGTGTTTGTTTAAGGGCTTGGGAGGCGGAACGGATTAACGTTCGACTTTTGGTGAGTAAATCGAGTAAGCGGTGATTTGCCCTGCCACAATTGCAGAGAACATGAACAACGCCGACAAACCAATACTCGGAATAGGTAAAATCGATTGTTCAAACACCGACTGGCTGGCACTCACTAATACTCGACTACCCGGAACCAAGATGATGATCCCCTGCACGATATAAATAGAGCCCGTGAGCTCCATCTTCTTGGCAATCCAAGTCCCGTACAAAGTAATAAGAACCGTCGTAACCCAAGTACCGACAACCCAACCACTGTCAAAACCTAGATAGAACGGCCCCCACATACCCAGAACTGCCACTGGCAAGCCAAGTAAGATGTCTTTAGGACGCGCATTGAACATCACACCAATCGACACCGAGATCAACACCAAACCAGATATGTGCATCCATGTCGGAACCGCATTCGTATAGTCAATGGAGACCGCTTGTCCCCATATCGCTTCACCAATGTTGAGCCCCATAATAATCCCGACAAACAGCTTTATCAGGGTTAATGCGCTCTGCCCTAACAAACTGGTACCAGAGACGAGATCATTAAACGCCAAACATTCTAGTGCGTTGGCTATGGATAACCCGGGGACAAACAAGACAATCGAAGCGATACATAACGCCCACACCGGGATCGGCAACCCTGTGCTTGCCAAAAATGCCACGAAGATACCCGTTAATAGTGCCGAGATGAATTCAACCGCAATAGCGCGACGTGAATGAAGAACTTGCTGACATACCCAAACCATCAGACCCAGTAATGCAGAAAAGCCAACCGCTTCTAACGTACTGCCAATTAGCATCAGATACGCTGGCGGAATACCCATATTGGCCAGTGCCGTCACAAGTTTAGAGTAACCGACAGGCTCTGGCACAGGCTCACTGCTCGGTTGGTTAATACGAATGATGGTATTGGCCAACAAACTCAAGTTAATCGAAGCAGGCTTTAGACGTTTAAGAATAACGGCGTTGTTATCGTCTGGAAATTGATAATTAATCGCGGTTGGCGTTGCTTGGATCATCACATCAACACCATGCTTTTTTGCATAGAATTGGGTGTATTTCTCTAGCTTGTAAGGAGCACAACCACTGCGATGAAGAGTGTCACCAATTTCAACAATTTTGTTAATTCGGAACTGAGAAGGCATGGGAATTTTTGGGGAGACAAAATGTGCGGCAAATGTACCAAACGATAGAGGTAATGACGAGAGTTTTGCATGAATTATCAACTAAATTCGTTACTTTTTTCTTCGAACGCTTAGAGGAGCCTATAACTCGACCCACCTCGGATTCGCTTGATGAATACTTTGACAGACTGGCAAGTTAAAATCATGCATCCAGATTGTTATTAATGGGCATCAAAAATACAAATGGAAACCAGTTTATGTTAACAGTCAAATTGCCTGTATTTATGTAGATTTTATGATGAGAAAACACCACTAAAATAGGTTTATAAATCCAACTGAATGGGTCTTAGAAAGAGCGGAGGGTTCTTTGTTGTTTCTCGCCCTACGTTTAACGAGACTTTAGTCACATTTTATTCACTCTGAAAGCGCCGAACATGATGGAAAAACTAGCGGAGTGGTGGTTATGCGAGCACTTAGAATAAAAATGAAAGAAAAAGGTTTCGTTTTCAGTTAGATGTGGCATTATCAAACTCGTTAAGACGATGTGCGTACATCGTATAATGGCTATTACCTCAGCCTTCCAAGCTGATGATGCGGGTTCGATTC
>NZ_JBFSPI010000101.1:0-17260 GCF_041464685.1 Vibrio sp. 10N.237.312.B06 | reverse complement strand
ATAAATACCCAGCAACTCGCTGCAAAAATCAGCTCGAAAGATCAACACGCCCTAATTATGGGAACTGAACTAAAAGAGCTTGAACTTCAAGAGCTTGTGGCAACAAAAGATGTCATCGTGCTCACCAGCTCAGAAGCAACTGCCGTATCTTGGTTGATAGAGTGTTATCAAGAGAACGCCGATATCCAGATTATCGAGAACGCACATCAGCTAGATACTGAAGCGGTTTTGGCGCAATGCCGAGACAGCCTGAGTGAAAGTAAAAAGGTCATACTTACCGCGCAGTTTCGTAGCCAGCTCCCTATCATCAATCTCGCTTCACTGTGTAATGAGAAGCGCAAGTCATTGATCAATATTGAGTTGTTAGGCTGGGATGAAGAGACTCGCCTTCCTCAGTCTTATACTAGTTTCTAGGTCATAGCAGTTTCTAGCTTATAACGGTTTCTAGTTAACTGCATTCGCTATATAGCAGCCGTTTTAGGTAGCAGACAATGCAGACCATCACTTCAAATGTCTGCCGCCATCAAGGTGCAAAGTTCTTCCTGTCATGTAGTGACTGGCCAACACAAACTTGATGCCATCTATTATTTCCTCAAAGCCCGCTTCTGTGGGAATCAGAGCTTTCTGCAGCGCTTTGGTTTTGTATGCCTCATCGTCATGCTCATTAAACTTAATCATGGCTGGAGACAGGGTATTTACTTTGACCTTGGGAGCCAGCATCGCTGAAAACGATAGCGCTAGGTTGTTGAGCGCCGCTTTACTGGCCGCGTAAGCAATGTGTTTTTTACTGCCTTTTTCTGCAACGTAGTCACTGATGTGGATGATGTCTGAAGTTTGATCGCCAGATATCAGTTGGTCTTTGAGTGTTAAATTGAACAGATAAGGCACGGTAGCGTGAATCGTCATCATCTGGTGCATGATGTGTGATGCATTTTCACTGGGATCTTTCTTGCTCTCAGGTTTCCAGTCCGAAGCGTTGTGTATGACGGCTCGGAGTGTCTTATATTCTTGACCAACATAATCAAGAAAGCCCTCTAAGCTGCTTTGTTGATAAAAGTCGACTTGCTGCAAATCGGCTCCACTGTCGCGCAACAGTTGCAGTTGAGGATAGTCGCTGCGGTAAGTGCCAACCACATTGTATCCATCCGCTAAAAGTTGCTGCGCCAGTGCGAATCCGAGTCGCTTTCCCACGCCGGTTATCAGGATTGTTTCACTCATCGTAAAAACTCAGCTCTGGTTTGAGGGTTAGTTTTGAAAATGCCACCGAGTGCAGTCGTTGAGGTTTCAGAGTTTGCATCCATGACGCCTCTGGATTTAACGCAATAGTGCGTCGCTTTAATCGTCACGGCCACGTTTTCTGTTTCAACGAGAGTCTGTATCGCAACCAAGATTTGTTGTGTAAGGCGTTCTTGTACCTGAGGACGCTGAGCAAAGAATCGAACGATACGGTTGATTTTAGACAGCCCAAGAATTTTGTTTTCAGGTATATAAGCCACTTCCGCTAAACCATCAATAGTAATGAAGTGATGTTCGCACGTAGATGTTAAGTCGATATCCGATACCTTAACCATTTCATCAACCGACATTTTATTTTCTATAACACTGATTTTTGGGAAATTATCGTAATCAAGCCCTGAAAAAATCTCATGGACGTACATCTTTGCAATGCGATGAGGTGTTTCAGCAAGGCTGTCATCGTTTAAATCCAGTCCAAGCGTACTGACAACTTCTGTTAAGAGTCCCTTGATGCGGTTGTACTTCTGGTTGGGATTCATTTCGCTCGGTGTCATTGGAGTTTCAAGTCCTCTTGCGAGCAAAGCTTCTCTTACTTTTTCGGCTTCTGTATTCAGCATAACTTTCTCCTTATGAATTATTGTCGCTGTCTGCTTCATAGCTCAGGGTGAGCGAAACAGAGTCAGCAAAACGTAGCGCATGAGGCTTGTCGATTCTCACTTGAGCGTATTTCACCCATGGATGATCGATACAGATGCCGAGTACGTCGCTGGTCAATTTTTCCAAAAGCAGAAACCTTCCGGATTCGACGTGTTGAATGATCTTCTTGCAGATATTTTTGTAGTTGAGTGCGTTCTCCACATCATCAGAGAGACAAAGGTTGTTGGCGGGATAGTGGATTTCTGCATTGATAACGATGTCTTGCTGCTTAGACTTTTCTTCTTCGTTGAAGCCGATGAAGGTTCTTAGTCTCAGGTTCGTAATAGTGATAATGGCGTTGTGATTCATAACAGTGTCCAATCCTTAGAAAGTGAAGTCAGTTACGTGCTTGTTTTAAGAAAAGATCAGTAAAGCTCATGCGAATAAAATTTCAGTTGTTCCTATTGCAGCCGTTCTTTTTTCAGTCATGTACGGGCTAAGTGAAACTGAGCTCGAACGGGATGGGTTCGGTTTTCAGACTTAACTGATCGAAGTTTTCCCAGAGCTGCTGAAATGAGATGTCTAGAGTGGGGTGACGTTCTTGCGCGGCAATATCAACTAACGGCCTAAGCACAAATGCGTACTCGGTGATTTCGCCTCTAGGCAGCTCTACGCCATCGATAACGCCCACTTGATTACCATAAAGAAGGATGTCGATATCCATCGTCCGTGAAGCATAGGCTTTAGTCTGACGCTTGCGATCATTCTCTGATTCGATTTGATGCAGAACCTTAACCAGATCTGCGATAGGAAGGGTACATTCGAACCCAACGACTAGGTTTAAGAAGTTATCCCCTTTAAAACCGACAGGCTCGCAATCGTAGAATTTAGAAATGTGTAGGGGCGCAAAGCGGTCATGCAATGCTTTGAGAGATTCTGTGACGTGATGTTCGCGGTTAATGTTGCTTCCGATGCTGAGGTAGACGTTGGCCATAGTTTTCCTTCCTTTTAAGGAGCCTATACGTCCAACTCGCGAGGAAGATCAGCTATGTATCCTCTTAGAGGTTGGAGGACAAAAGAAAATACGGTTCTGCCGCAAATCGCGTCTGATAGTGATAGAATCCCCGCATCAGAATTATCGAGAATCTAGGTATTTATAAACAATGTTTATCCATCACGTTAACGGCATCGACTGGCTGGTGATTACAGCTTTTGAAGAACTGAAAACTATGTTTATCGAAGATGCAGGTCCAATCCCATCTTACTTCTCGACCTCCAGTGAATTGAGCCTGATAGATCAAGCCAAGCGCAGCTATGGATTTTTACCTAAACTCCGCGGTGTGATCACCGATACCGGCACGTATCAAAGTGAAAATCTTGACGAAGATTTGAACCCACAGCTTGCGTGCATAGTGGAAGGGCGAGGTCGGGTGTTTATCTATCACGGCGACTATGTGGCTTTTGTCGATGACGAGCAAACCTTCATTACTCGAATGGACTGAGAGTGATTTAGTGGGTTTGGAGCGGTTGATTGGTTAATTGATTAATTGATTGCGAATAAGCTGCTCTGTAGAGAAAACTAAGGCCTCGCGTGTGTGAGGCCTTAGTTTTGAGGCTGTTACAATAAACCGATCTCTAACGGGTAATTGGATAGAAGTGTTCTAGTCCATGACAATTAGAGTCGTTACTATCCTTACCAGATATCTTCGATTAAAGAGTCTTTAAGCTGCTCAGCTGCGGCAATGTTTTCTTTCGACATGTACTGTTTAACGTCTATGATCTCTTTCTCTGCATCCGAGTTACCGTATTCCTGTGCGACTTCAAACCATGCTAGCGCTTTAACAAAATCGCTCCATGTACCGTGACCATTACGGTAGGCGTAACCAACGGAATATTGACCATAATCGTTGCCCTGCATTGCGGCGTGAGTGTAATACTCTAATGCTTTTTTTGCGTCTGTAGTTTTGAAACCACACGGTTTTTTGTATCGCGTAGAAGAGTAAATATCACCCATCTTCACATAAGAAAGTGTATGTTCATCTTCTTCAATGGCTTTGCTAAATAATTGCATCGCTTTAGAGCAACTCTTTTCAACGCCTTGTCCATTTAGGTAAGAAATACCCAAATTGTACATAGCACTTGCATCGCCTAAGTTAGCCGATTGCTCAAACCAATACGCAGATTTGGAGAAGTCTTGAGTGACGCCTTGACCTTCATCGTATGAAAATGCGAGTTGATACATAGCGTCAGAATACCCCGCTTTTGCAGAAGCTAGGTAATAATCGTTGCCTTTCTTTAGGTCGACAGGTGTACCTTCACCATCAAAATACATTACGCCTAATGAGTAGAGCACATAAGGGTCTTTGCTGGTTTCAGCTTTGTGGTACCAAGCCAGTGCTTTTTCGTATTGCTCTTCGTAGTAATAATTATCTGCCAAGGTAATCATCGCTTTTACCTCACCAGATTCCGCTACTTGATTCATGTACTCATATCCGCGTTGTAAGTTCTCTTCATACATTGAATCTTCAATTAAAAGGTTAGCAGCCTGCATTAGCAATTCGTTATCGCTAGACGTTTCTGCGTTCTTTAAAAGTGCGAGTTCTTCGCCTTCAAAAGCTTCTATCTCAAGATCGTATGCAAAAGTGCTAGCGGATAGCAGCAGCGACAGTGACGTTAAAAAAGTACAACTTTGTTTTATCATTTAAGCCATTTCTTATATTAGTAATGTTTCACATGAATATAACAAAACAGCTTTGAAAATAAAGGAAATTTCGGGATATCGAAAACCGAATTCACGACAATGAGACCTAGGGCATCTCAATATACTGGAAGCAACCAAGACTGGTTAATAAACGTTGACCCAAGCGATTAACTCTATGGCTTAGGCGCGGAAACTAGGTGGCACTGACTCAGTAGCAATGGACAGAGCTCTATATGTGCCGATAATGATCTAGAGGTCTTTAAACCCAAGTTATCGTGACACTCATTACCTGACTGGCAGCTTGGTCTTTGTTTTTACCTGACCGAAGGCGAAGCTGGATTCAATCGAAGCAATATTGGGCAGGCGGGTTAATTGCTTGCGGATAAACTGCTCGTAGCTTTTTAGCGACTCGCTGACTACATGCAATAGGTAGTCGTGATTGCCCGTCATTAGAAAGCACTCTAACACTTCATCAATCACTTCGATGTGCTGTTCAAAGTCTCGCATGTTCTCTTCTGTCGGCTTTTCAAGTTTCACCAACACAAACACATTGACTGGCAGGCCACACGCTTCTTGGTCAACACTGGCGTGATAGCCGCGAATAATCCCTTGTTTCTCTAATGCTCGAATTCGGCGTAAGCAAGGAGAGGGCGACAGTGCCACGCGATCAGCCAACTCTTGATTAGTCAGCCGAGCGTTGCTTTGCAGTTCAGCCAGTATTTTCTTATCGATCTCATCCATTGGCATATTCCATCAATATTGAATTTAGTTTGGCAATATTATTGCTCAAAGTGTATGTCTTACTTCGTAAATAGCAATTTTTAGCATCTGCACAAAACTAAAATTAAAGGAGGAACAACAAGCATGGAATGACTTAGGAACTATGAATACTTCAACTCAACTTAGCCCGCTGCGTAAAACTACCAAACACGAACAAGCAGAAGCCCTTGCCATTGAGCAAGCCAAGCATTTTGGTATCGACCCAAACAGTGATTACGGCGTCACGCTTATCGAACTGGCGACGACACTGTACAAAGCCAATACCAAGACACACGATCTTTGGGCATTGACGGTTGATGGCCTTTCAGAGCTCGATAAGAGCGACCGAATCGCTTGGTTTAACGCCAAACGTTTTTTGTCATTCCAGATCGCTAAGATCCTCGACAATCTGCAAAACCCAATGCGCGCCACTTACCAGTCTATTGCCACCAATAATGGTAATTTTGCATCCAAAGGTGCGTATCCTATCTTCGATAATGTCGCTGCTATTTTCTCTGCGAGCCCTGTGATTACACGTACCGCGACCTATTTGTTTGCGTGTACAGAATGGATTGAAGATGCGTTTAATGGTAAGGAGCCGCTGCACGATATTTACTCTCGACTGCTTAACCCAACATCGATTTCACTGGCTAACCACATGGTTGATATTGAGGCGGGCTCTAGAGCTAATGAGTACCTCGCATGGAACTTTAACTCGGGGATGGCCGCTATTGATGGGTTGTTGAGCCATCTACTTGGGTATGAAGACATTGTCTTAGCTTCACGCAATATCTACGGCGGTTCTTACCAACTGTTGGAAGATTGGTTTGGCAAGCCTTCGAACCTGAATGTCGCGGTAGAGTGGGTGGATGGTTACTCCGGGGATGAGTTTGCGACGCGACTTGATGAGGTTGCCGATAAATACGCGGCTCGAATCGCTGCGGGTAAGAAAATCTACGTCTACCTAGAGTCACCGTGTAACCCGCATGGATACGTGTTAGATGTTGCTAGTATCAGTAAAGCAGGTCACTCTCGTGGTTGGGATGTGATTGTTGACTCGACAGTGGGGACTCCATTGTTGCATCCAGTACTAAAACGCGATGATGTGATGGAAAGGCCTGATTATGTGATTCACTCCTACACCAAAGAACTGGCGGGTTCTGGTACCACAACAGCTGGGGTTGTGATTGGCCGCAACGAGACCATGTTTGTTCCAAAAGGAGAAGAGGTCACTTGCACTAAGCCTAACGGTGATGAAGCCACAATCCCATGGAACGAAACGTTGTTTTGGAATGTGTATTACATCAAAGCCGCATTCTTAGATGCAGACAAAGCGTTTGAAGTGCTCAATGGCATAAAAACCTATGAGATGCGTGTGGTGCAGAAAACCATCAACACTCTGACGCTCGCGAAGATCTTCGACGCTCACCCTGACATCAATGTGTCGTGTCCAGCTTTGCCAGAAAGCGATAACTATGAACACTGCCAGAACAACATGTACTTGGGTTTACCAGCGGCGCTTTTCACAATCGATATGGAAGGTAACGGCGACCGTGAACCAATCAATCGAGATGGGTTTAAACAGTTCTTCGACATGCTTGAGCCAGCAATCGGCATGCAAGTGAGCTTAGGGCAAACCAACACCGTGGCCTTATGCCCAGCACTGACCACGCACTCAGAGCTCAGCGATGAAGCGTTAAATGAAGCAGGCATCAAGCCAACCACAATGCGTATCTCTATCGGCTTGGAAGATCCTCGAATGTTCATTGCTCATATTGTCGAAGCCGCCAAATTGTCGATTGACCGTAAACATCTCGACTTCTCATCTAGTTTCCCCTGTGGTGACAGTATCGATGAAATTTATATGCAAACCTACATGGATGTGCATCAGAGGTTTGTGAAGAGTTTACCGAAGTTTGAGCAACTTACTCAGTAAGCTGAGTTATTAAGGAAAGGTGACAATCACTTATTTGGTATACGGTGGCCACTGTTGTAGTCCAGTCATGACACTTAGGGTGATGTAAAAATGCCTGCTAAGTCAGCAGGCATTTATAGATGCTAATTTGCATATAAAGCATAGAAAGCTTAGGAATCTTTGGATGTTTTAGATGCTTCGTGTTGTTCGACCATGAATACAATGGCTTGATCGCTTAGATAAGATTTACTCACGTATTGGCGCTGTTTTCCAATATGGAGGATAAAACCTAAATCGGTTTGTTCAAGTTGGTCGATGTCACGCCAAGCGATAGTATTGGTGGCTTTACGGTTTTTATAACTCACACCATCAGTATCCCCTGAAAAGACCACTTTGCTGCCAGCACCTGAGCTGATTTTTTGTCGCCATAACCACCAGGTTCTCTTGCAATATACACTGAACGCTTCAATCACACTCAAAACGATAAAAAACCAGCCTACGTAGCCACTAGGTAACAGTTCAAACTCCAATAGAACCCAACCAAAAATAAGAAACAAAAATGCCTTTAAATAGGCTTTTGGAAATTGCGTCGGAAGGCTCGTTTGATCATAACACTCTGCGAAAAACGTTTTGTCGAGGATGTATTCTGTGGTGAAACCGGGATCTTTAGGCATGTGTGGCTACTTTGTAGTTCTTTGTTGAGGCGCATTATATCGCTTCACGCTGGTTTGTCTCAGCGGTTTCATTCCCTTTTGTAAATCAATAATACTGAATGCGCTTGTTCATGCCAGAGTCAGTTGTTATTTCAATTGGTGTTAAATGATGTTGTTGAGGATTTACTTCTTAACTTAAGTATCCATTCTGTAAATCTTATTTCTCATACGATGGTTGTTGGCATATGCCAATAACGGGGCGTATGCTGAACTTCTGATCATCAATAACAGGAAGTTACTATGTTATACGCAATACCTTGTCGTGACCTTCATGTCGGCAACCATTTTGCCCGTTCTCCACAGATCGCGATTGTCGATGAGCAACAACAAATAAAGCATCTTATTCCTTTGGTTGAGTCAGACAGCCCGTGCAATAAGAAGAAGCAATGGATGTCCGTCGTTAAATCTTATGATGTGAAAGCTGTTGTGGTTCGTCACATCGGGAAGAAAATGCTGTCGCACTTGTTCAATCATGATGTTCGCGTTTTTACATCTAAAGGAAAAGCCGAAGTTACCACTCTGGATTTCAGCAATCTACAAGAAGTAACCGACCTCGATTATGGTCGCGAGTCGCGAAATAGTGGGTGTAGCAATAAAACGTGCGGCGAGAAAGGGCACAAAAAACAAGCTTCGATTTTAATGGCACAGCCTAATCAGCTAGGCGCTATTCGAGGGTTCCGTAAATGACCTTTTTGTTGACGCTATTAGGGTTTGTCGGAGTTGTTACACTGATGGCGATAGGCGTGATTTTTTCGCGCAAGCCAATCAAAGGCAGTTGTGGAGGACTCGCACAGTTAGACATTGAGCGCGAATGCAATTGCAAGGATGTGTGTGAAGGGCAAAGCCGAAAGTTGTATCAGATTACTGAGCCATCAAGCTAAGTATCAAGAGTTCTCGCTCGCTGAGTTAAATAACTTCTGGCTAACACGTGAATTAACTGCCTTGAATCACCAACGCATGGCCGTTGACGATGCACTTGGCGACTTTGGCTCTTGCACGCTTGATGATGTTGCCGAACGTTTGGCGAGACACCTGCATCTGCTCGGCGGCTTCAAGCTGGCTCAATCCTTCTTGATCAGCTAAGCGTAAGGCTTCTAACTCTTCTAATAGCAATTCTTCTTTATGAAGCTCGTCCATAGGAACGCCATTAGGCTTAAAACATGAGTAAGCCGCACGGGTACATAATTGACGATGTTTTTTTGGTCGAGCCATATCAATCTCTAGGAATCTAAGGGTTCACAGGAATAAGGGTAAGTATGAAGGTTTTCATTCCTCACAACCATCGCCGTTGCCAAGTGTGCAGCCAAGGTTTTTTCACAGACAGTCCCATTTGTTTTGAAGCTATTGGCGAAGGTGAGACTTTGGCTCAGTACGAAACGCTAGCTAAGCATGAAACGCCAGTTAAGCATGAAAATTTAGCTAAGTATGAAGCTATAGCCAAGATTGTACCAACAGATAAAGCTGAGGGCTACGACGGTATTATGCAGGGGGGCATTGTTACTGCGTTACACGACAGCGCGATGTTGTATTGCTTGTTCCATAACAATATCAATGCGATGACGGTGAGTTTAACTTCTCGCTTTCACCATCCAATCGCCATTGGTCAGGAACTCGAAATTCGCGCTCAATGGGTGAAAAGCAGACGTAATCTTTATTTCCTCGAAAGCCAAATTACGCAGTGCGGGAAGTTATGTTCGTCGGCAAAGAGCCAGTTCATGTCAGCACCGCCTAGATTTGATCTGAACTAGAAGCTTTGTTCTTTTTGAAGTATTTGAACGCTGTCCAGACGGCATAAGCCGAAACACCTACGATCAACGCTGAGCGAAGTAGAATAGGTGCATCATGCTCAAGTTGACTAACATGCGGCACAATACTGGCGAACAATCGACTGGTAAAAAGCAGCCCCATTACTAACATAACAATTTTATTCATGTGACCTGCCGTTCAATAGGGTACGTTGCACAGAAACAGTTATGGGGTGGGCTACACGGCCAAAAAACTATTCTGCTCGAAATAAAATCATGCGCTTCTCAAGCTTGGTCGTCAACGCGATATCAGCTTAAAGCCAGTAAGCTAAAGTTTCGTTTTTGAAAGCGAGGGGGATTGCAAGTGAAGAGGGGATTGAAAGGGGAAAGAAGAGTGATGCGCTAGGGCTTATTCTTCAAACTAAAATGCCACCGCAAATCTGCAGTGGCATTTGAATGACAACAAACCATCATGTAAATCTTTAATTACAGCTCTAACAGTTTGGCTAATTCACGCTCTTCGAGCAGCTCTTCAATGCGTTGACGAGCCTTAGGCCCTTCTGCTTGTGCTTTGGTTGACTTGCCGGCTTTTTTACTGCGGCTCGTTTTTGTTTTTTCCTTAGTTGTCATCGGTAACCTTCCTTGTATTTTCTATCTTACAGGTTGCATGTCTCTTTTAGTGCTTTACCTGCTTTAAATGCTGGTGTTTTTGACGCTGAGATTTGAATCTCTTCTCCAGTTCTTGGATTGCGACCAGTGCGAGCAGCGCGGCTATTCACTTTAAAGCTACCAAATCCAAGGATAGATACATCGTCGCCATTAGCAAGCGTAGTCGAGATGCCTTCAACGAGCGCATTGAGTGCTGTGCCTGCTTGCTCTTTTGAGATGTCAGCAGAAGTTGCGATGTGTTCAACTAATTGAGATTTGTTCATGTTTTAAATTCCTTGTCGAGTTCGTCTGGCGTTTAGTTTTTGCAAACTAGTGGTTAAATATGACCAATATGAACTGAAGTTATGTCATTGCTAGGGTTGAACTTTGTAAAGTAACAAACGGAGTTGATTATAAAAACATATCACGCCTCATTCAATGCAAATCATTGAGTATTACCTGTTTTCGGCCAGTTATGGACAGTGAGTCATGAAAATGAACATCGTTTTGTTTAAATTAATTCATGATATCAATCGAAAGTTAATATTTTTCTGTATGCAGAACAGACAAAAAAGCCCAGCGTGTGTGCTGGGCTCATGCTTTTTTGAAGCGATCTGTTTTTAAAGCAATCTGTTTTTAAAGCAATCGAGTATTTGAAGCGGTTTTGTACTCGGAGCTAACGCAACGAAAATTATTTAGTAATAAAGATCTGTTCCGTTTCTAGCGAAGTCATCGAGCGAACTTGGCGCCAAATGTAGTAGAAGATACCTAACATCATCAACATACTTGGTATAGCGATGGCCGGGTAGCTGTAAAGTGTCAACTTACCCAATTCTTCATTAAAAGCTGCAGTACCAGCTGGGCTAGTCACAATCCAAGTCGCTAGAAAGTAGTTCATCGCAGAAGAAAACGCGAAGGTACTAGCGAATAGGTAGTTTGACTTCATTAGGCAACGATTAAACTCTGCTTGGTTACCAAACTGTCTTAAACGCTCTTCGATTAGAGATATGTTTAACAGTGCTGGCGTAAAGATAACTTTTTGGATAAACGGGTAGCGAGTGAAGGTTGAGCCAAGAACCGCTAAACCAATTAGGCCGGGTATTAATGCTTCTTTTAATGCTAACCAACGAGTATCAAGTTCGAAGAAGCCGATACCGCCGGTTAATAATACACTGACAAAGCCAAGTGCCGCGATGAAGTTAAACTTCTTGTTGCGGACTAACTCCATACCACCGTAAGCAATAGGGAAGGCAAGCGCGACAAGTAGTGCTAAGCCAGTTCCTAGGTGTTCCTCTCCACTGAACTTCATTAAGATGAATGAAGGAAGAAAGACGTTAAATACGACTTCGAAAAGAGGACTCGATTTTTTGTTTTCTGTGCTGCTCATAATTTCTAAATACATTATGTTATGGATTTATTCTCAGGGATTGTTGTTTACCTCGCTCAAGATGTAAAGCCTTAAGACGTCATGCTGTGTAACGACATGTGACATCAACGACATCTCTGAACTTATAGAACGCGTAATTCAACACTTTCGTGTCTGAGTTCTCGATTAACTTGGGGCTTATGGTGTGAAAGCAGTTGCTTGCTGAGTCAATTTATATGAACGCCATAGCTAAGCTTTCGCGTTTTTCTGCAGTGATCCACATTCATCAAGTTACCTAAGGCTGCAAACGCATATCCATATAATTGGAAACATGTATGCCAAGTTGCTTGTGATATTTTGGTTATGTTATAACATAACCAAAATATCACTCTTACTGAGAATAACGTTCGTATCGGTAAGAGGAAAACAACAAGCATGTATCAAGGAGATGACGTAATGAATGCCGTGTTAACGAAACCTGTGACAACCGATAATAATCAGCCACTTAACATTGGTTCTGCTGCAAGTATCAAGGTTCATGCGAATCATGCTCCATGCTATAGCGCTTCTGAGCAGCCAACGGTGCTGGCAGACATCTATCAAAGCAATGTCAATATTGCGATTTGGCAGCGTACATTTGATGAAGATTTAACAATGGCAATCAGTGAATTTATCGCCTTGAATCCAAACTTCAGTAAATCTATGAGCCTGTCTCCAGACAACGCCTATGAGAAATTGGAGTTTGCTACCGACGAAACCGCATCTAAAGCACTACTAGAAAACATGGTAGAGCTGGTGGATATGTTCTGTTGTTTGTTCGATCTTGAAGAAGTAGGGCTCCGTTTGGCGGTTCTGAATAAAGCGATGTGCCCGCGTTTCCATTTTGATCAAGTGCCTTGCCGCTTGGTGACAACTTATCATGGTGTTGCGACTCAATGGTTGCCAAACGACTTAGTCGATCGTTCTAAGCTAGGACGAGGAGCCAACGGACAGCCCGATTCTGCTTCAGGCTTATACACTCATGAATCTGATATTCAACAAATGGCGAGTGGAGATGTGGCGTTGTTGAAAGGAGAGAGTTGGAGTGGCAATGAAAATGCGGGTCTTGTGCACCGTTCTCCCGTTACTTCATCTGACGAGACACGATTATTGCTGACGTTAGATTTCGGCTAATAAGCTTTTTTATGAGATGAGATGAGATGAACAAGCGGCTAAGTGCAGCTTGCTCTTATTCGTTTAAGCGAATACGCGGATGCGGTGTCCGTCTGGATCAACAGCAAGGAAGTTGATGCCGTAAACGGACTCTTCTGGCACTTGCTCAAATTGGATGCCTTTTTCTTTCCATGCTTTATAGAGGTTCTCCAGTGTCTCTTTGTCAGCAAGAGGCATAGAAAGCTCAGTGCCACCACCCTTGATGCTACTTGCTGGGGTTAGAACATCTGCTTGCTTGAGTGTGATTTTAACATTGTCTGCAAAGTCTAGAACAGCAAAGGTCGGTGATAGAAGCTTTGGTTCGCAATCAAATGCTTTTGCATAAAAGCCCATGCTGCGATGAATGTCTGTGACATAAAGAACAAATGAATCAATGGTAAACATAATAGCTCCTGAACTGTTCAATTGGATTTGCCGTGTTGGTTTCAGTCAACTCGGCTTTTGTGTTGAGCCCGATTTGGGACCACAGCAATGTATCGAAACCCTGTGACAGTTTTTGTCAGTAGCGAATCACTTTATCTGCAATGCCTTCCATGCTCTGCCAATCTTTGATCAATTGATGACGCGTACGCTGATACTTTTCCTCAAGTATTGTCCATTCGGCAATCCTGTCGAGCCTGAAGTTACGATACGCACTTCGTACTTCACACCAAGCAACCAAAACATAGTGCTGTTCGAATAAGCCAATCAACATTGGCCAAACGATTCTTGAACTCACATTAGCTTTTGCGTCTGTGTAATGAATCTCAGCTTTGTTCTGTTGCTTAATCGCTAACTTGATATCTGACAGTTCGATGGATAACTCTGCGACTTCAATGATTGAAGCAACACGCACAATATCTTCACTGCGTTTGGCCTGGTGGTCAGCAGGTAACACCGCAGAAATCTTAGCAATGGCATTTCTAGCCGATTCACTGAATTCCCCGTTGGCTTGCTTGGCGACCCATTCAGCACTAAGCCGTAACGCTTCCAATTCTTCCGTTGAAAACATCATCGGAGGGAGAGTGAAGGTCGGTTTCAACTGATAGCCAACTCCTGCTTCACCATCAATTTCAGCACCTTGTGCTTGCAGTGTCACGATATCGCGATAAATAGTGCGAGTACTTACATTGAGTTCTATCGCCAAGTAGTCGGCGGTAACTGGGTATTTATGGCAGCGTAATAGTTGGAGTAGGTCAAAGAGACGTTGGCTTCGGGACATAGAAAAACTCAGACGACAGAATGAACGATTAGATTAATGGATCAAAACTCGTAACGCTATTTAGGTTGTGAGAAATGGCGTGATCTGTGCCTTTACCAGTCCTAAAGTTTGACGCCTACCGTTGAACTTATTCTCGTTTCCAATTTGAAATTTAGAGTTCACCATTCTCTAAATCAATGGGTTACGATGCGTGCTCTTACTCACACATATGAATAATTCAACCGGTTAGCTGGTTTCTTAATTTATTTTAAAGCGTAAAATATATCCCGCTTGCAAACCGCTTTGGCAACCAATTTGTTCGCCACGGTTTTTTACTTCCAAATTATAGGTTTCCTATGTTCAAGAAACTCTCGCTTAAAAATAAGCTGGCGATCTCTGCCAGCATGGCCATTATCCTGGGGGGGATTTTGGTCGAAGTATTGTCTTTTCGTGCTTCATTGCAACGGTTGGATATTGAAGTTGAACAGCGCTTAGAAGGTGCATCAGCTTCTTACAATCAATATGTATCGGATTGGATCTTATCCAAAGAACGTGCGCTTACTTCACTTTCGAAGGAGTCAACACAAGAAAGCTTGGTGACCCACCTGAAGCAGGTTCGTGATTCAGGGTCGTTTGATAATGTGTTCTTAGCGTTCCCTGATGGCTCGCAAAAAAATGCGAATGGCGTAGTGTTGCCACCGGGCAATGATGATCCACGCGTATGGGGTTGGTACACCAATGCGGTTGCGAACCCAAGTAAGGTGTTCATGGATAACCCAACGGTTGCTGCGGCAACTGGGGCGAACGTTGTTTCATTAGGAACAGCAATGCAACTGCATGGCCAGCAGGTCGTTTTAGGTGCTGATGTAGAAATTACCGACATTCTAAACAGCCTTGAAAAAGTGATTCTTCCAGGCGAAGGCTACATGTTTATCGCGACCAACAAAGGCACGGTTTACACGCACGCTGATACAAAGTTGCTGAATGAGAACATTAGCTCGCTAGGGCTAGATTTTTCTGATGTACAGAAGGCACTGACTAGCGGTAAAGACACGGCTATCGAGTTAAATGGCAGCGACTATGTTCTGTACGCACGTGCGATTGATGGTACAAGCCTGATTACTATCAGTGTTGTTAATCATGACTCTTTGGTTGCACCGTTATTTGATGCGGTGATCGGTCAAGTGTTGGTGACACTGTTGGTTGTGATTGTATGTACCATATTGTTTAACCTGCTGTGTACTATTCTGTTCCGTCCGTTGAACCATGTGTCTCAGGCACTGGCGCAGATCGCTAATGGTAGTGGTGATTTAACTCAGCGTATTCATGTTGAGAACCAAGATGAAGTAGGAGAACTAGCACAGAACTTCAACACTTTTGTAGGAAGTTTACAGCAGTTGATTGGTCATATTCGTGGGCAATCAGAGCAGCTTAACAGCCAGTCAGAGAAAAGTACTCAGCGAGCGAATCGTTCGGTGGATGAGCTTAATCATCAACAGCAAGAGATCACCATGGTGGCGACGGCTGTAACGGAAATGGCGAGTGCAACGCAAGAGATTGCATCGCATGCTGAGCAAACCGCAAAAGCGGCACAAGACTCTGCGACAAGCACTAATAGCGGTCACGCCCTGGTTGTCGATACTAAAGGTTCTATCAATAACCTCGCCAATGAAGTGAACGAGGCGGGCAACGTGATCAGCGAGCTAAACAAGCATGCTCAAGAGATTTCAACGGTACTTGCTACGATTCAAGGTATTGCAGAGCAAACTAACTTGCTTGCTTTGAATGCTGCGATTGAAGCGGCGCGTGCTGGTGAACAAGGTCGCGGTTTTGCTGTAGTTGCAGATGAAGTACGTGTGCTTTCTCAACGAACTCACTCTTCAACAGAAGAGATAAAGTCAACGATTGATGTTTTACAACGCACAACGGCTCAAGCGGTTGATCTTATGGAGAGCAGCTCGAAACTGGCAATACATTCCGTCGAAGATGCCGACCGAGCTTCACATGCGCTAGAAGAGATCAACACAGCGGTGGCTTTGATTAGTGATATGGCGACTCAAATTGCTACCGCAGCAGAAGAGCAAACGCACGTGACGGGTGAAATTACTCAGAACATTACGACCATTAAAGATGTTACCGACCACTTAGTTGTGGGCGCACAGGACAGCTTAACTGAGTCGAACGAACTTAAGAGCCAAGCCGCTGGTTTAAGTGACAAAGTGGCGACTTTTAAGCTTGCTTAACTGTTTCACTCACTGATGCCTGATCAGTGAGTGATTGTTAAGCAATAAGTCAAAGCGACGTAGATTACGTCGCTTTTTTTGTATTTGTGAACCATACAATTCTCTATGAATCAGTTTCTGAAAACTCTCTAAGCGCGCTCATTGCTTCGTCTGCTTTCTCTTTCTGAACGAAGATATGGTCGTGGTAATAACCAGCAATTACGTTGGCGCTAATGCCGTATGAACCTAGCTTGGTGGCAAAAGCCGCTGTTAATCCAACCGCTTCAAGACTCGAGTGGACCGATAAAGTTATCAGGCTAAATACACCGTCGAAATTTAACTGCGCTTGAGTCGCAGATTCCTCTGTTAGGACCAAGGTTAACCCTTCCTTTTCACGAAAGGTCGCGATTGGTTCGAGTTGAACATAATCTGCTAATCCCCCGTCTACAGTACAAAAAACATAATCACCTTCAATGAGATCTGGTGACATGGACTTTAGCAGAATGTCTAAATCGGTAATGGCGGTCATCGTCTTTTTCCCTGCGTAATCGCGTTTGTTTATGGTGTTGGGTCATGCAGCAAGATAGAATTTAGTTTTGCACAAGTAAAATTAATAATACTTATTCCACATCAGTATCGTTAATGTCGAGATTCCTTCCATCTTGATGACATCGAACAAGTGCTGAGTGGTGAGATGGAGTGGCACTAAACTCATTATCTCGGCTGTGTTTTAGAAAAGCCTGGAGATTGTGTGTTACATTTAAGTTGATACACAACTGGAGATATCGATGATCTGGCTTTCAGTGAAAGTACTACAGATTGGACTTGTCTATGGATACAGGAAGTATCAAAAAACGAAAAGAGCTCCTATGTAGGGGTAATGCCGATCAGTTAAAGCCAAAGTGATCGGTTGAAGGATCCTTCCGA
>NZ_JBFSPI010000100.1:0-17397 GCF_041464685.1 Vibrio sp. 10N.237.312.B06 | reverse complement strand
ATCTGTAGGATCGTTCAACTGATCAGGAAAATGCTTAAATGATCAGTGTTAGCTCATGGGCTGCATTTTCGTATCTAATTGGCGTAGCTTTAAGTTTATTTCGAAGCAATCACTGTAATCAGCTGGTGGCTTTCGCCAGGCTGTAACGTTTTGCCTGCTTCTAGGCTCGGTGCGTGCAGTGTTGACTCGACACACATCATGGTTAGATAACCGTCGTCTTGCATGTCGCCCATACCTGCAGCCCCTTCCGCCCACGGGTTCCAAAGTACCGCAGAGTTATGACCGTGGTTTTCAACCGTTAGTGTGCGATCCAGCTTTTTGTCAGCAACAAAGATTTGCGCTTCTGGTTGCGTGTAAACGCGGTCAATCGTGTCAGTCAGTACCAGTTCAGCACCACCTTGGCAGATCTTGCCACCTTGTAGGCTATCAATGTACTCAGCACCCATACCCGTTGTGGTTGTGTTGTGAATATCGCCAACGTTTAGGTAAGTGTGCAGTGCACCAGAGAAAGTCCATGGCTGAGAATCAGTGTTCTTCACGTCCAGCGTTACTTTTAGCTGCTCGCCGATCTCAACATTCAAACGTGCATCAAACTGATGAGGCCATACTGCTAGCGTCTCTTCGTTTGGCTTCAGACCTAAGCTAACAATCACGCCAGCTTCGCTTTCACGGTGCTCAACCAATTGCCATTCGCTTGAACGTGCAAAACCATGCGCTGGGGCTGCAATGCGACCAAACCAAGGCCAACATACTGGAATACCACCACGCAGAGCCGTTTTGCCATCGAATTTAGCTTGTTGGCTCATCCAAATTAGGTCTTCTTGACCTTGCGGTTGGAATGATACGACATGACCGCCAAACAACGAAATCGCTGCGTTTGCTTTATCGTGGATAACACGAACTAGTTTTACACCTTCGTGCTCAACGATAGTGACGTTGTCAGAAAGTACCGCCAGTGCAGGTAGAGTAGATAAATCCATTACATGATCCTTCTAAGGAAATTGAATTCAAATGCTGACTAGAACTAGGGTGCTTGTGATTTTATGAGTGACAAGCAGAGTCAGTATTGGAATTGAATTTCAGTGTTTTGGTGATCGGGATTGAAGTCGGAAGTTGTTTAAAAGATAGCAGGTATTAAAAAGGCGACACTAAGGTCGCCTTTTTCAAAGTCTGCTCAAAACAGTCTTCGCTAATGCTTATCTAAAGCTATTTCTAAAAAGAAATTACTTAGAGATGTGAGCGATTAGGTCTAGAACTTTGTTTGAGTAACCGATTTCGTTGTCGTACCAAGATACAACTTTAACGAATTTGTCAGTTAGAGCAACACCAGCTTTAGCATCGAATACTGAAGTTTGAACTTCACCGATGAAATCTTGTGATACTACTTGGTCTTCAGTGTAACCAAGAACGCCAGCCATTTCGCCTTCAGAAGCTTCTTTCATTGCAGCACAAATTTCTTCGTAAGATGCAGCTTCTTTTAGGTTAACAGTTAGGTCAACTACAGATACGTTAGCAGTTGGTACACGGAAAGCCATACCAGTTAGAAGGCCGTTTAGTTCTGGAAGAACAACGCCTACAGCTTTAGCAGCACCAGTTGAAGATGGGATGATGTTTTGAGAAGCACCACGGCCACCGCGCCAGTCTTTAGCAGAAGGGCCATCTACAGTTTTTTGAGTTGCTGTAGTAGCGTGAACTGTAGTCATAAGACCAGACTCAATGCCCCACTTATCGTTAAGTACTTTAGCGATAGGTGCAAGACAGTTAGTAGTACAAGAAGCGTTAGAAACGATGTCTTGACCAGCGTAAGATGCTTGGTTAACGCCCATTACGAACATTGGAGTTGCATCTTTAGAAGGACCAGTAAGAACTACTTTCTTAGCGCCAGCAGTGATGTGCTTACGTGCAGTCTCGTCAGTTAGGAAAAGACCAGTTGCTTCAGCAACTACGTCTACTTCGATAGCATCCCACTTAAGGTCTTCTGGGTTACGCTCAGCTGTAACACGTACAGTTTTACCGTTAACGATTAGGTTACCGCCTTCAACTTCAACAGTACCGTTGAAACGGCCGTGAGTTGAGTCGTACTTAAGCATGTATGCCATGTACTCTACGTCGATTAGATCGTTAATACCTACTACTTCGATGTCTGCACGCTCTTGAGCTGCGCGGAATACGAAACGGCCGATACGGCCAAAACCGTTAATACCTACTTTGATAGTCATTGTAGTTGCTCCACAACTTAATTTCTGATTAAAGATAACTGGTAGTAAAATTACAGAATCCAGTATACATCTGCAATAGATAATCCGACTTAACTTGTTTAATGTCAAAAAAAAGCGACGCTTTTCTTAACAATTGGGCGTAAGTGGTTGAAAATTGACCATTGCGAGTGGCTCTGTACCCTTCCAGTTGGGTAAAATACCTCTAAATGATGATTCACTTATGAGTGTATATGTACAATGTTTCCTGGTGAGAAAGTATGTGCTACAAAACGACTCATATGCAAGCCTTTATAGAAAAAAGTAAATATAATAACTGATAATGTGGAGAGATGTTAACGTGATTCAAAAGGGAGGAAATATGATAAAGCCTGATGAATACTGGCGTGAGCGCCTAACGGACGATGAATTTTCTGTGTGTCGTCAACGTGGTACCGAAGCCCCATATAGCGGTAAGTTACTGCACAACCATAAGACGGGTGTCTATAGCTGCACATGCTGTGAAAGCCCTTTGTTTCTGTCGGATAACAAATATGATTCAGGGTGCGGTTGGCCAAGCTTTGATGCCCCAGTGAATGATGAAGCAGTACGCTATATAGAAGATCTAAGTCACGGAATGAAGCGTGTAGAGATCCGTTGTACCGCTTGTGATAGCCATTTAGGTCACGTTTTTCCTGATGGTCCGAAGACAACCGGTGAACGGTTCTGTGTTAATTCTGTGTCGTTAATTTTCAACAAAAATGACAAAAGTACGAAATAACTTGTCACTATTGTTTAATCCTTACAGGTCGCATTTGCCGATCGACTAACACTGAACGACCCAAGAGTTAAGTATTTCAGAGTTATCTCTAGTACAAATAAAAACAGCTACCATGATGGTAGCTGTTTTTTTGAAAGCTCGTGAATAGAACGTTTGGACTAGAAAACGAGAACAGTGCGATCAGTAACGAGGGACAATCGAAGGGCTGTAAACCTCATCTTCAATAGCGTCGACTATATTGTCCGCGTCTTCATTTAGTTGTTCGTATGTTGACTCATCGAAACGGTACAACACGGTAAGTTCTGCTTCCGAAGCAATAGGCACATCAAAGTTCTTGGCAACCATTGCCCAGACGTACGCTTTTTCCATATGCCCAAGGCTGTGGTTGATACTCGCCATCGATTTGAAGATCTCGGTGTTGACCTTCGAACCATTAGAAAGCGTTAACGCATTGTTGAGTAGCTTAAGCGTCTTTTCATGGTCACGGGTAGTATAAAAAGTGGCTAGCGCATATTGCATCTCTGCTGTGTTTAATGCTTCTGTCCCTTCTAATTGCAGGAAACTGCGTCTTGCGTTGGTATCCCCAGTTTGTGACCACATAAAATAAAGCGTTTCCGGGGTATTTGATCGCGAGAGTTCATCAACAATACGCTCAGACTCTTCGATACTATTCATTAAGGAGATGAAGCGACGTTCTTGAAGTTTGGATTGATCAATCGTTTCAATTTGTGCTGCAAGTTCTAAACACTTTTTGTAGGCAGAGACTAATTCGAACTCTTTAATCTTATTGGTATCGCTGGGGCTTTCTTTTGCTTCAAATCGATGCCAGACGAGGTCGGTACGTGCGACACGGCACTGTCCGTCGTTCATATTTAACTTTTCACACTGAAGCCACGGGTTGCTTTCGCACAATTGAGCGGTATTTTTGTTCCCGTCAAAGCACCCAACCAGAGTGAAAGGCAATAGGCTTAGTACCAACCATTTCATAATTTTCATATTCCTTCACTTGTGATCAAATACACTTATTTTCAGTCAGGTTCTTGACTCAATTCTGATACGGGTTATTTTCTGGTGAAAATTGTTAAAACTAAGGCCTTACCATGGATGCAGAACAACTTCTTAGCGCAATGACCCCCGAGGTCTACGAACGTTTAAACTATGCAGTTGAAACGGGGAAATGGCCAGAAGGAACGGCGCTCTCTAAAGAACAGCGCGACTCGTGTATGCAGGCGGTTATGTTGTATCAATCGAAACATAACTCTGAAGCTCAACATATGACAATTGCAGCCGGCGGAGAAATTAGCTTTAAATCAAAGTCTGAACTAAAGAAGCAGTTTAAGTCCGACCAAGAAGATATTGTTAGAGTTAATCCTAATCATTAGGCTTAAATTACAACAAAGGGGTGGCACTGTGCCACCCCTTTTTTACTGTTAAGCTGTTTATTTATAAACAATAATACGATTTAGTTCAGGTTTGCGTGAGGGGGCTTGATTAAAGGTAAGCCCTCGGCTAAACGAATCGCAGGATAGACTTATAAGCTCATCTCACCGCGTAACACTTGTTGCATTTGAGCCTTCACTTCTTCGTAGCCTAAATCTTGGCTCAATAGATAATGTAATTTCGCCAGTGCTGCTTCTGGTGTCATATCGTAACCACTGATAACGCCCGATTCTGCTAGAGCACAACCCGTCGCGTAACCACCCATGTTGACTTTACCTGCCAAACACTGAGTTAGGTTCACCACAATCACACCACGCTCAGAAGCATCTTTTAAGTGTTGAAGTAGTTCTTGATTTTGCGGTGCGTTACCAACACCAAAAGTAAGCAGAATCATTGCATTTACAGGCTGTAGTAGCGTGTTGCGAATCACCTCATGCGAGATTCCTGGGTACATTGTAATTACACCTATGGGTTGCGGAGTAATGTTATGAACCTTGAAAGCACCTTCAGGTTGTTCGTTTACCTTAACGTTATTGCTGATCTGGATATTGATACCCGCTTCTAGCAATGGAGTTAGGTTTGGAGAGGTAAACGCATTGAAGCCATCAGCGTGTGATTTTGTACTGCGGTTACCGCGCATCAACTTGTTGTTGAAGAACAGTGTCACTTCGTTGATCGGATAGTTCGCTGCAATGTGCAGAGCATTAAGCAGGTTTGCTTGTCCGTCTGAACGTAATTCTGCTAATGGGATCTGAGAGCCCGTAACAATCACAGGTTTGCCGAGGTTTTCTAACATGAATGACAGAGCTGAGGCGGTGTAAGCCATAGTGTCTGTACCGTGCAGGATAACGAAACCATCGTACTTATCGTAGTTCGCGCGAATATCATCAGCGATAGTCTGCCAATCAAGTGGCGTCATATCTGAAGAGTCCATTAATGGAGAGTATTCATGAATGGTGTACTCAGGCATTTCTGGGCGATGGAATTCAGGCATGCCAGCTAGCTGCTTATCCATAAAACCTGCGACTGGGACATAGCCGTGGTCCAAAGACTTCTGCATGCCAATTGTGCCGCCGGTATACGCGATATAGATGTGTTTTCTTTCCATGGCGATTAATACTTAGTGTGATATAGGGAACAGGGGGGCGATTATAGCGAATTATCATGCAATAAAAAGAGGCGCCTCACACAGAGGCGCCTCTTGATAACAAAGCGTTGAGCTTATCTTATTGAACTTGGCAGTTTAAGCAAAAAGCATATCGGCCTTGTGGGTCGTTAAAGTTACCTAACAGTTGGCTATCTTGAGCTAACTGTTGAGTAACAGGCTGTAAACTGCTTGGAATCATTGACTGAATATCAAGGCCTATCGACATCTGAACTTGGTTCATAAATTCTTGAATAAATAGTTCAGTGGCTGAAAGAGGCTCTTCTACCCAGTAGATATTGTAGGTTTCAAGCTCTGCAAGTGAAGCCGCAGCTGTAATCGCATCATCAAAATCACCAATTTCATCGACTAGACCTTTCTCGATTGCATCTTGCCCTGTCCATACTCGGCCTTGAGCAATCTTGTCGACAGCATCGACTTCCATGCCACGGTTTTCTCCAACTAGGCTGATGAATCGGCGGTAACCGTTTTCAATGCCCATTTGGAAAGCATCTTTCGCGCCGTCGCTAAGCCCTGTTGTAATACCAAGACCAGAGAAAGGCGACGTACCAACGCCATCGGTGTAAACGCCGATATCGTTCAAGCCTTTCTCAAAGGTCGTGATAACACTGAAGATACCGATCGAGCCTGTTAGTGTGGTTGGTTGAGCCAAAATCTTGTCTGCGCCCATCGAGATCCAATAACCACCAGAAGCAGCCAGGCTAGACATAGAAACCACAACAGGTTTACCTGCTTGCTTAATCGTTTCTATTTCATTGCGGATAACTTCTGAAGCAAATGCGCTACCACCTGGGCTGTCTACACGAAGTACAACCGCTTTCACTTTGTCGTCGTTGCGCGCTTGGCGAAGTAGGGCGGCCGTGGTATCACCACCAACGGTGCCACGTGGCTGTTTGCCATCCATAATTGCGCCGCTAGCGACAATTACAGCGACATCGTGCGATTCACTTGTTAGATCTGGAAGCATAGTTGTACGGTACTCGTAGTACCCCAACGCGTTATAGCTGTCTTGACCGTCACTGCCGAAGACGTCTGCGAGCTCTAGACGAACTTGTTGGCGAGTTGCCAGTTCGTCAACTAAACCAAGCTTCTCTGCCAGTTTTGCGATATCGCCATCAACCGACTCAAGGTCTTTTAAGAAAGAGTCCATGCTTGGGTTCAAGGTTTTAGCATCGATCTGGCGGTTGTTGCTTACGTCATCAACGTATGCACCCCATAATTGGCTCAACCAACGAGAAGCTGACTCTTTCGCTGCGTCTGACATGTTGTCGCGAATGAAAGGTTCGATTGCAGACTTGTAAGTACCGACGCGGAATACATGTGTATTTACGTCCAGCTTCTCTAATAGAGTTTTGTAGAATAGCGAGTAAGCACTGTAGCCTTTAAGCAGCACGCCGCCGTCAGGCGATAAGAAGACTTTAGTTGCGTAGCTGGCTAGGTAGTATTGGCTTTGGTTATAAAAGTCACCCACCGCATAAATTGGTTTGCCAGTTGCTTTGAACTCGTTAAGTGCTTTAGCTATGTAGCGAAGCTTGGTCAGATTGGTTTCTGGCAACTCTTTGAGTGCTAAAACGATACCAGTAACCTTGTCATCGTCTTTGGCGTAGCGAATCGTTTCAACAATATCAAACAGGACATTTTCTTTTGGAAGGTCTTTACCAAGCAGTGAACCCGTAACCGAATCCATCGGATTGATATAGCGACTTTGCTCCACGATAGGGCCAGACAGGTTAAGTACTAAAGCCGATTCCTGTGGAACAGTGGGTTGAGTTGTGTCTGAGTGGAAGTATACAAAGTAGATGATGGCGATACTGAGTAAAAAGAAAAGGTTAACCAGCGCAAGACGCACAAACGTGATGAGCTTCCAAATCCCTTTAAAGATCATGCCTATAAATTTGAATATTTTTTTCATTCTGTCTCCGCAGTGAGATCACGTCGCTTTAACAAGCTGTAGTACCATTAATCTCAATAATATGAACTGCTTGATATCCTACGATAATTCCCTAGCTCAAACTACACCAAGAATTGCTAATCGATATATATTCTCATTAAGTGTAGTCATATTAGGGGTTTCTGAACGATTAATACGTCCTGCATTATGATCGGTGTTACAAAAATGTAAACGGTTGTTTGAACTTTTGGTGATTGAGTTATATTGTGGTCTGACCACAAGGATATAATAATAGAAGTGATGTCTGCCATGTACCCACATTTACTCGAACCACTCGATCTTGGATTTACTCAGTTACGTAACCGTGTATTGATGGGATCAATGCACACGGGTTTAGAAGAAAATAAAGAAGGCCTCCACAAGCTTGCCGCGTTTTATGAAGAGCGAGCAAAAGGAGGCGTTGGCCTTATTGTTACCGGTGGTTTCTCTCCTAATTTACGTGGCAGATTGACCCCATTTAGTGCTGAGTTCAGTAAAGTTAAGCACGCAAAAGCTCACCAAGTTGTTACCGAGGCCGTGCATAAGCATGGCGGTAAAATTGCCCTTCAGTTGCTACATGCTGGCCGCTATGCCATGCACCCATTCGCGCAAAGCGCTTCGGGCATCAAAGCGCCAATCGCTAAGTTTGCACCGAGTGAGATGAGCCCTCGTCAAATTAAAAAGACCATCGGTGCTTTTGCCAACAGTGCAGAGCTAGCTCAGGTTGCTGGCTATGACGGCATAGAGATCATGGGCTCCGAAGGTTACTTGATTAACCAATTTATCTGTAAACGTACCAACATGCGTTATGACGAATGGGGCGGTTCTTATGAGAAGCGTATGCGTTTCCCACTAGAGATCGTTAAATCGATTCGCGAAGCGGTGGGTAAAGATTTCATCATTATTTTCCGTTTATCGATGCTGGATTTGGTTGAGCAAGGCAGCACATTCGAAGATGTTGTACTTCTGGCTCAGAAGCTAGAAGAAGCGGGCGTGACCATTATTAATACCGGTATTGGTTGGCATGAAGCTCGTGTCCCAACTATTGCGACACAAGTTCCAAGAGGGGCATTCTCTTGGGTGACGGAAAAAGTAAAACCATACGTGTCGATCCCAGTGGTGACGTGTAACCGAATCAACACGCCAGAAGAGGCCGAACGTATCCTCAGTTCAGGACAGGCCGACATGGTATCAATGGCTCGTCCATTCTTGGCTGACCCTGACTTTGTTAATAAAGCCGCTCAAGACCAAGCGCAGTTCATTAACACCTGTATCGGTTGTAACCAAGCGTGTCTTGATAACGTATTCAAAGGCAAACGAGCGAGCTGCTTGGTGAACCCTCGCGCTTGTTACGAAACTGAAATTGTTGTGCAACCCGCTCAAGCAACCAAAACCATCGCCGTCGTCGGTGCTGGGCCAGCAGGTTTAGCTTGTGCAACAACGTTGGCACAGCGTGGGCATAAGGTTGATCTGATAGAGAAAAATGACCGCATCGGTGGACAATTTAGATTGGCAATGCAGATTCCGGGTAAAGAAGAGTTCAGAGAAACGATTCGTTACTTTGCTAACCAAATAGATGCATCAGGCGTGAACTTAAAACTGGATACTGAAGCGACGTTTGAGATGTTGTTGAAGTACGATGAAGTCGTGATGGCTGCTGGTGTTGAACCCAGAAAGCTTGATATTGAAGGGATAGATCAAGAAAACGTAGTCGACTACCAAACCTTGATTCGTGAAAAGACACCAGTAGGCGAAAAAGTCGCGATTGTTGGTGCAGGTGGTATTGGTATTGATGTGGCAACTATGCTGACAGAGCCGACTTCTCATAGCTTGGACGATTGGCTGCATGAGTGGGGCATTGATAAGAATATGGAGCACCCAGGTGGACTTTATCCTTACCCTGATTCGTTCAGTGATAAAACGGTTTGGGTGATGCAGCGTAAAGCGGGTCGTGTCGGTAAAGGCCCGGGTAAGACTACAGGTTGGATTCATAAACGCACATTAGAAAAACGTGGTGTGAACTTACTTGGTGGCGTGAGCTACAACAAGATTGACGACCAAGGTCTGCACATCAGCGTTGGTAAGAAAGATCAGGTACTCGACGCCGATTCAGTTATTGTGTGTGCGGGCCAAGTTTCGGTTCGTCCATTCGAAGACATGTGGCAAGAGTTTGGTGGCAAACTGCACGTTATAGGCGGTGCCGATTACGCGGGTGAACTGGATGCAGTACGCGCAATTCGTCAAGGTGTTGAGTTAGCGATTAAGCTCTAACAACAAGAGAATACACCCGTTCATAAACTGAACGAAACTTGTAAATAAGGCTCCTAAGTCATAGATTTAGGAGCCTTTATTGTTTCCAGTATTGTTTGAACTATTGTGTCAATTGGACAGCCGTTGAGATTTATTATCGTTTGTATTCTGTGCTACAGTTCAACTATACAAACAATAAAAATTAGTAAGGACTTCAAATGGATGCTTTGGATCTATTGCTCAACAGACGCTCTATCGCAAAACTCTCTGATCCAGCACCTGAAGGTGTCGCGTTAGAAAATATCATCAAAGCAGGTTTACGAGCTCCAGACCATGGCGCATTGACACCGTGGCGCTTTGTTATCGCACAAGGTTCAGGGCTACAAAAGCTCTCTGATATTTTGGTTCGTGCTGCTGAAGCGGACGAAAGTGAAGAAGCGGTTATCGAGAAAGTTAAAAAAGCGCCGTTCCGAGCTCCAATGGTGATCACTGTCATCGCAAAGGTAACCAAGCACGAAAAAGTGCCTGCGTTCGAACAGCACTTGTCTGCGGGTTGCGCTGCACAAGCAATGCAAATGGCCGCAGTTGCACAAGGCTTTCAAGGTTTTTGGCGTTCAGGTAAATGGATGTTCCACCCTGAAGTGCACCAAGCTTTCGGCTTAGGAAGGCGACGATGAAATTGTTGGTTTCCTATACCTAGGTACTCCGGGCTGTACGCCAATGAAAGTGCCAGAGCGTGACTTCTCAAAGTTCGTCGAGTTCTTATAGATGTCGTCAGGAAAATAGCTATACAACGAATTGTTGAATGTTAACTGTATAAACAACCAGTTTTCCTTGATTTATTAGGGCCACATTAGATAATGTGGCCCTAATTGTTTGTAGCATCTGGAAAAACATGTCTCGTCTTATTATTGCTGAAAAACCAAGCCTCGGCCGTGCGATCGCCGCAGCATTGCCTAATCCACAGAAGAAAGACCAAGGGTTTATCAAATGTGGCAATGGGGATGTGGTGACTTGGTGTATTGGACACTTATTGGAGCAGGTTGAGCCAGACGCTTATGACGACCGTTATAAGAAGTGGAACTTAGCCGATCTTCCTATCGTGCCGGAGCAATGGCAGCTAAGACCGCGTAAGACGTCAAGCAAACAGCTCACGGTGATCCGAAAGCTATTGAAGGACGCGACCCAAATTGTCCATGCGGGAGACCCGGATAGAGAAGGGCAGTTGCTGGTTGATGAAGTGATTGATTATTGCAAGGTGTCTAAGGCTAAGAAAGAGTCGATGGACAGGCTGCTGATCAGCGATTTGAACTTACCAGCGGTAAAGCGTGCGCTCTCTCAGATGCGGAGTAACCGCGATTTTATTCCACTTTCTATTTCTGCATTGGCGCGCTCTAGAGCCGATTGGCTGTATGGCATGAACATGACTCGCGCGTATACCTTGCTTGGTCAAAAGGCGGGTTACCAAGGTGTGTTGTCGGTAGGGCGAGTGCAAACGCCTGTACTTGGTTTGGTCGTAAGGCGTGATGAAGAGATCGAAAACTTCATTCCGAAAGATTACTTCACTCTGCATGCGCAGATCCCTTACCAAAACAACGGCCAGAGCTTTGATATTCGTGCGCGTTGGAAGCCAAGCGAAGCATGTAAACCTTGGCAAGATGAAGAAGGCCGCGTGCTCAATCGAAAGCTGGTTGAGAATGTCGCTAACCGAATTGCTAATCAGCCTGCAACGGTGACGGAATCAGAGCAAAAGCAAAGCAAACAAGCGGCACCACTCCCTTATTCGCTGTCAGCTCTGCAGATTGATGCGTCTAAGCGTTTTGGTATGAGCGCTCAACAGGTACTCGACACTTGTCAGTCATTGTATGAGAAACACAAACTCATCACTTACCCACGTTCTGATAGCCGCTATCTACCTAAAGATCATTATTCGCAACGAGAGTCAGTCGTGGATGCTATCGCCAATAATGCGAAAGAGCTGCAAAGTGGTGCGCAAGGCGCGGATCTTTCTCTTAAATCCAAAGCATGGAACGACAGTAAGGTCGATGCTCACCACGCGATAATCCCAACGCCGAAGAAATCAGCGGTGAATGGCCTATCTGCCAATGAGATGAAAATCTATCAGCAAATCGCCCGCCAATATCTGATGCAGTTCTACCCACCGGCTGTTTTTGCGGATGCTAAGTTGGTTTTTGATATCGCTGGTGGTGTGTTCATCGCGAAAGGGCGTCAGCTTATCAACCCAGGCTGGAAAGTGTTGATGGGCAAAACGGACACCGAAGATAAAGGTGATGGTACTGACACTGTTCCACCGCTAGATAAAGGGACTGTGCTCACCTGTCGTGAAGGCGTGATTGGCGATAAGAAAACCGAGCCACCAAAACACTTTACCGAAGCGACCTTGTTACAAGCGATGACCGGTATTGCACGCTTTGTGGCAAATAAAGACCTCAAAGCTATCTTGAAAGAGACTGATGGCCTCGGCACAGAAGCAACCCGTGCGGGGATTCTCGATACTCTGTTCAAGAGACAACTGTTAATGCGACAGGGTAAGAGCATTCACAGTAGCCCGGCGGGAAGAGGTTTGATTAATGCTTTACCTGAGGACTCGACCTTTCCCGACATGACTGCTCACTGGGAGCATCAGTTGCAAGGCATGGCTGAACGAAACCAAGCGTATCAACCCTTCATGCAAGAATTAGAAAGCAAGATCGACGGCTTGATGGGCAAGGTAAAAACGGGTGAAGTTCCTGAATCCCTGCGCCATCTTCCTAAAGTCGAAAGACCTGCCTTTAAACGCCGCAAAGGTGGTGGTGCGAAGTCTTATGCCAACAAAGGTACGTATGCCAAAAAAGGGACGTATGCTAAGAAAGGCACTAAAAGCTAGGAACTGAGAGCAAACCGCTGCTTATTGGCGATATTAGACTTAACGCCCAACCTTGCGTCCGCAGCGCTTAAACAGCTGTTGCCAATAGTCGACATGGCGCCGAGTGGATGATCGAAAGGCTTGATGCGCATCTTTGATGGGAAAGTGATAACTGTGTAGCTCAGGCTGTGCGTCAAACATAGCAAGTTGGGGGGCTAGGTGCTGATAGTAGCCATCCAATTGGGCCATGTAAGGCTGAACCTTGTCAATATACTGTTGTTCGAACACATTGTTGAGATAGCGAAACTTAGTCGTGTCTCGTTGCTTCCCACAGATGATGTTGGCGTCAAAAGTAGTCAGCTGCTGGGTGATGGTATCAAGCTCTGCCGAAGCACTAGATAGTGAGTAGTACAAATCCCCAAGCGTCGAACTCTTCTCTAATCCTTCTTGAACCTCAGTAGTCTTGCCGGAAACGAGCGGTGTGTTTAACGCTTGATTTATGTGCTCTAGCGCGTCACTTGTCTGTCGAACTTGATCGCCAATATCAGCACGTAACCACTGGCTACCACGCATTTGCGACTGCATAGCTTCACTGGCATAGATGAGATTCCATTGGTGCAGTGGAAATTGTGCGAGTTTCTGTTGCTCGATTTCTCTGAGTAATTCTACGATCTCTGGTTCTAATTCGTTATTAGATAAACAATGACCAACACCTTCCAGTAAAGCGACTTGATAATCGTAATTTCTGAACTCGTCGGCGACTTTCCCAAGTACAGAGTTTCTTTCTGCAATCAGGTTGAATAATCCACATTGCCGAAGTTGATAACTGTCTATGAGCCCGATAGAGAGCGAAGGAACTTCAATAAACAGTTCTCGCTTTCTCGGTAAGCTTTCGAGCTCCCAGTCTTGTTGTATCTCGTCAGCATCTTGCACGTTGGCGATTTTGGTCTGATAGTCGTCGAAATAGTTCTGTGGGCTGTCATCGAAACATCCAGTGAGCACCATTGTTAGACACAACAGTGTTGAACGTACGAGTAAGCTTGAGATCACGCGACGAACCATGTGACGGCTACCAGTCTATTTCGCTACCATCGAAATTAAAGAAGTGACCACTCACTTCAGTATTCGATGACTCTATTACAGTCACAAGGCCTTGAGCCGAAGTCTCTGTATCAATAAGAGCATTAGGGCCGCCCATTTCCGTCTGTACCCAACCAGGATGTAACGCTAACACTGTAAAGCCATTATCGGTCAAGTCGTTGCTTAAACTCTTCACAACGGAGTTTAAAGCGGCTTTAGATGAACGATAGATGTAGCCTCCGCCTGATGTGTTTTCAGACATGCTACCCACTCTAGATGAAAGACAGGCGATCTTTTTGACGTCACTACTTTCTATAAGAGGTAATAGAGTCTCGACAAGCTTCAATGGGGCAATTGTGTTGATTTCAAATACACGACGCCACTCTTCGACATCGGTATTACCCAGACCGTAACCTTTAGGGCCATAGTAGCCAGCGTTGTTGATCAAGATATCAATCGACTCTATTTGCGAGGGGAGTTGTTCTACTGCTTGATAATCGGTTATTTCTAATTGAATGCAGGTCAGGTTGCTACTGTGCTCTGCGAGTGAGAGCAGTTCTGTTGCTGAAGAGGCGTCACGGTAAGTTGCGTACACCTTGTGATTACCTTTCAAGTATTGTTGAGTCAGACTTAAGCCTATGCCGCGGTTCGCTCCAGTAATAAAAATAACGCTCATGGTGATTCCTTTTCAGTTCAATTAGTTAAGTTTGATGGCTTAACACGAGAAAATCAACGCTCCACCAACTGGCTATTAGCATACCTACAAAAATCATTACTGCTGCCATCGAGCCGCAGATCACACCACAGATGAGTATTACGTTTTTCATTGTTGTCTCTGGAATTAATTGAAGGTAATGATAATTATTATCACTAATTAAGGTTGTCGCCAAGTCTGAGACTGTTATGATTTTGAGAAAGATATGCAATTTACTTGATTATGATTCCTTTAATTTACCACCCAATCTATTCGCAGTTACCTTTACCAGAAGGTCATCGTTACCCAATCAACAAATATCAGTTGTTACACATTGCTGTTGAGGCGCTAATGGATAGCGATCCACAATGGGGTAATGCATTCGAAATGTTCCAGCCAATGCCTGTTTCGATAGAACAAGTAAAGCAGGTGCACGATGGTGAATATGTCGATTTGCTGGTTTCTGGAAATTTGCCTGCAGCAAAAATGAGACGTATCGGTTTTCCGTGGAGCGAACAGCTTATAGAAAGAACACTCTATTCAAGTGGTGGAACCTGCTTGGCCGCTGAAATGGCAGTAGAGAGTGGTTTAGCGATTCATTTGAGTGGTGGTTATCATCACGCACACCATGATTTTGGTAGCGGCTTTTGTTTGTTGAATGATCTGGTTTTGGCGGCTAAGCATGCGCTGACCTTTGAACATATCGATAAAGTGTTGATCGTCGATAGTGATGTTCACCATGGCGATGGCACAGCGACTCTTTGCAAAGAGAATGACGACATAATTACTTTGTCGTTCCACTGCGACAAAAATTTTCCTGCACGAAAACCACTGTCTGATTTAGATGTGCCTTTAAGCCGTGAAACTAAAGATGAGGAGTTTTTGCGTTGTTTTGAACAAGTCACTAAGCTGGCGATCGCACACCATCAACCTGATCTGATTATTTATGATGCGGGGATCGATATCCATCAAGACGATGAACTGGGTTATTTGAATGTCTCGACACAAGGGATATTTGAACGCGACTGTTTCATGATTGAATTAGCGAAATCAGAGTCTATTCCAATGGCGTGTGTAGTCGGTGGCGGATATCGAACTGAACATCAAGATCTGGTGCCCATTCATATGCAGTTACTCAACGCTGCATTGGCTGTGAATAGCTGAACCGTTGAGCTCCGTGATCTCCAGATACAAAAAAGCCGCTGATTTCTCAGCGGCTTTCTTTAATGTGGTGGAGGGATAGGGATTTGAACCCTAGAACCGCTATTAACGGTTGCCGGTTTTCAAGACCGGTGCTTTCGACCACTCAGCCATCCCTCCAGTGCCGCGAATAATATAGTGGTGTGATTCGCTTGTAAATACCCTTATTAACTGACTGCTTTTTTTATGAACAAGTTTGTGTGTTTTTATATTGTCAGAGTGAAAATATATCGAAAAATGTTTCTGATCGCTTCGACTTAGAGGATTAGATCTCGTTTGAGAAAGGAAGATGGAGATAGGATCTCATACAACAGATGTGAGAAACGTCATTAAGATCGCAGCCTTAGCTTCTTGGTGCTTAGCCACTACTCCTCATTAGGTTAACTTGCCTTTAATGACTATAAGATTCATAATGAATGCATCTTATGGAGTAAAATATCCCACTATGCATATCACACGTTACACTGATTACTCCCTGCGAGTTCTGATTTATCTAGCGATCAACAACCAATCTCTTAGCACCATCGGCGACATTGCTAACAGCTATGGTATTTCTAAAAACCATTTAATGAAGATTGTTCAGCAGCTCAACCTTAAGGGGCATTTGATCGCTACCCGCGGCAAAAATGGTGGTTTGAAACTGAGTTGCCATCCAAGTCAGATCAATATTGGTACGTTAGTTCGAGAATTAGAAGATAAACGTAACTTAGTTGAATGCTTTGGCAAAGATAATAGCTGTGTTATTACACCAAATTGCCAATTGAAAACAATCTTTGCTGAAGCTCAAGAGTGTTTTTACAAATGCTTAGACGCTTATAGCTTGCAAGATCTCCTCGGCGAAGGGCACAGCTACAAACTAGGGCAACTTTTGGCGGTTGACGTTATTTAAGTAAGCAAGTTTTGTTTACTCACTAGGTTTACGATGATGAAAGATTTAAATCAACCCCCTAACAATGGCGTTTCAATGACGGCATTTTTTGAGCTCGCGTTTCGACCGTTTTTTTGTTTGCATCACTTTTTAGCGTTGCAGCTCTAGTTGGTTGGGCCGCGTTTGGAATGGTAGCGCAACTCTGAATGTTTATGGCGGAGCAATGTGGTGGCATATTCATGAAATGTTATTTGGCTTTGCAGCTACTGTCGTGGTTGGCTTTTTACTGACGGCCGTACAAAACTGGACGGGTGTCCGTAGTATTAACGGACGCGGGTTAATGATACTTCTGGTTATCTGGCTGTGTGCGAGAATAGCCATGTTCCTACCTAATGCCTTTAGCCCTTGGTTGGTGGCTGGGCTCGATTTACTGTTTTTGCCTATCGCTGTCATTTATCTTGCTCACAATATTGTCAGTGTGAAACTTTGGCGAAATCTATTGTTCGTTCCCATTTTGCTGCTAATGACTTTTGCCAATGGGGCGATGCACTATGGTGTTCTATTTCAGCAGCCAATCTTAATTTCACAAGCTAGCACAAGCATGGTGCTGTTGGTGACTCTAGTAATGTGCATTATGGGTGGACGAGTCTTTCCTATGTTTACCGCGAATGGCACACAGACACCACGAACCCCTGCATTACCATGGCTTGAAAAACTGAGTATTGTGAGTACTATTTTCGCCGTTGTGTTGAGCTTCAAGATAGTTCCAGTTCCACAAGATATCGTTGCTAGCGTGTTTATTGTCAGTGGCTTAGCAAATGCGGTTAGGGCAGTGAGGTGGAAAATATGGGTGGCTCTTAAGACCCCTCTTGTGTCAACACCTATCATTTAAGGTGTTTAGATCGCACAGTGTAGCGAGTCTTACTAA
>NZ_JBFSPI010000099.1:12716-17760 GCF_041464685.1 Vibrio sp. 10N.237.312.B06 | reverse complement strand
CTACCGATGTATTGTTGAACGCGAAATGTACAGCAAAGATCAACACGCCCTAGTGTTCGCACCAGTTTTTGATATTATTCGCGAAAATAAGTTTGAAGAAGTAGATCCACAATGGTCGAAACGTTATTAGTACAATTTGCTCCGATGCTATTAGGAGCCCAACTGATCTTAACCCTCATCTTAGTGAAAGGGGATATTTGCCCGGGACAACGTGGCCGCATTCACAAGATGTTGCCTGCAATTGGCGTGCTTTGGCTTGCCGTTGCCTCATTAAGAATTGAAGCATTTCTTGTCGTGTTCGCGATCTTTTATTTCTATTCTCAAGTTCAAACCAAGAAGACTCGAGATTCTGGCCCTATTTGGGTGATGTATTTAGCTTGTGGTTTAGCACTGTCATACGTTGCTATACAAGCGACGGAGCAAGCAACCACAGTCGGTATTATTAGCACTTTATTACTCGTGGTTTTATTGGGGGCAGCGTTTGGTCATTTACTGCTGACGATTGCAAGAACACGCTTACAGGCTTTTCACCGTGTTCTGCCCGTTGTTGGTGTGCTGACGGGGATGTTGGTGGTTTTGGCGACGGTCATCAATGTTTACTCTCTGTCTGAAGCTCAATTAGAGCCAATGATTTCAACTCTGCTGTTTAGCTTTGCTTTGCTAATCTCAGCTATCGTGGTGTGGTGTTGGCATTTATTGTTCGTTAAAACCCCTGAAAAGCTTCAGCTGACTATTTCATTGTTGATGTTATTGGCGGCGGCTGTTGGTTTAACGCCAGTTTGGGCGATGTAGGCGGTTACTGATCTCACAAGTCTTTCGGTGTTGAATCGAAAAAGTGTGATCTGTTTTTTAGCGTGGTGTTGGTAAGCGTTCTAAACTTAAATCTAGTCGGTGTGTTCGTTAGGAGTACGGGATGGATTTAAGCAACGTCAAAGGTTTCGATAGCATTATTTTGCTGGGAATCGTGAATGAAAAACTTCGCTTAGAATGCGATAGCTTTGAAGAGCTGATCAGTATGTATGAAATGGATATAGAAAGTGTTGTAGGTAAGCTTGATATGTTGGGCTATCAATACGATCCATTAACTAACCAGTTTAAGTCTTATCCAAGATAAGCTCACAATGAGAGTTTCTTCTATCACGAATTAATACTCATTGCCTGTTGTCGGTATTGGTAATAAAAAGTCACAGATAATCTGTGACTTTTTTGTTTCTGGCGCATATCTATCAGGTTCAACGCAGGCATAAACTAACCCAACAACGAGTCTCTTAAACGACCTCAATGCCATCTAGGTGACTCTTACTTTGCTGTCTTGCCGTGCTAAAGAAAGCTTGTAGGTAACGTTTGTCTTTTTCTGAGTTTCTTACCGCTGCGAACAACCTTCTTGAAAGTCCTTTGCCCAATGGTTTACTGGCGATTAACCCTTGTCTTGAAAACTCACTGATTGCCCAATTAGGTAAGGCCGCAACACCTAAACCTGCCGATACCATTTGCACTAACATCAATGTGTTGTCTGCCTGTTTCCATTTCTTTGGTTCAACGCCTGCAGGTTGCAAAAAGTGTTTCACTACATCGAGACGCTGCTTTTGAACCGGATAAGAGAGCATCGTAATATCACTAAGATCTTGCGGTTCAATACTCGGCTTTTCGGCTAAAGGAGAGTTGATCGCGGTGATCAAACGCATCTCAAAATCGAAAAGCGGTTCGTAGTGAACTTCAGAACGGGGCTGTATATCAGAGGTGATCACCAAATCGAGTTCTCCAGCCATCAATGCCGGTAGAGGCTCGAACCCAAACCCTGACGAGAAATCTAAGGTCACGCTTGGCCAAGCAACTTGGTATTCCTTCAAAGCGGGCATTAGCCATTGGAAGCATGAGTGACACTCGATCGCCATGTGCAATCGGCCATTCACATCCTCTTTTAGGCTTGCGAGTTCGTTTTCAGCTTTGGCGATTTGTGGCTGTATCTCATCAGCCAGTTTTAACAAAATTTCGCCTTCCGAGGTAAATTTAACCGGCCTTGTTTTACGCAAAAAGAGCTGACCGCCAATACGGGCCTCAAGGTCTTTCAACTGGTGAGAAAGTGCCGACTGAGTCAGATGAAGAGAAGTTGCAGTCGCGGTTAGCGAGCCGCTGTCTCTCAAGGTGGTCAATGTCCGAAGGTGTTTAAGCTCTATCATGAGTATTCCTCATATTCCCTAAGCCAATTCAATATTTCTTAATAATCACCCTACGGTGTTTTCTTTCATTTGTAAACGTCTGGATGTCCAGATGGATTTAATAAATTAGCAGTTAGATTATCAAAGATGAAAATTATTAATAAACAAGATGAATATTTGGACCTTGTTCATCGTTCAGATTAGGGAGATAGTTTAGCCATCCAGACGCCTCGGTTGAAAGTTAAAACTACGGACTAAACCGTCTGACCGGAAATTAAAATTATCGAATAAGGAACAGACACATGACGACAACAACGCATATTCTTGGCTACCCACGTATCGGTGAAAAACGCGAACTCAAATTCACTCTCGAGAAGTACTGGCGCGGTGAGATCGATCAATCTGAGCTCAAGCAGATCGGCAGTGAATTAAGAAATCGTAACTGGAATGTACAAGCTGACGCGAATCTAAGCTTTGCAACTGCGGGTGACTTCGCATGGTATGACCATGTACTAACTACGACTCTACTTCTAGGCCACGTTCCCAAGCGCCATGCTGGTGGATCGGAAGATGAAAAAGCCTTCCCAGATTTAGATACCTTGTTCCGCGTTGGTCGTGGTCAGTCTCAAGTTCAATCTACTTGCTGCGGTGGTTTGCATACGTCGAATGATGTCACTAAAGACAGTTCAGCTGCTTCTGACATGACCAAGTGGTTCAACACTAACTATCACTACATTGTTCCTGAGTTCAGCAAAGATGACTCTTTTGAAGTAAGTTGGCCTCAACTGTTTGATGAAGTGAATGAAGCGATTAAAGCAGGACACAAAGTTAAGCCTGTACTCCTTGGGCCACTCTCTTACTTATACCTAGGCAAAGAAGTGGAAGATGGGTTTGACCGCTTATCTCTACTTCCTCGCCTTCTTACCGCGTATCAAGCCATTTTGACAAAGCTCTCAAAGCTTGGCGTAGAGTGGGTCCAAATTGATGAGCCAATCCTGGCTTTGGAGCTTGATAATCAGTGGGTAGATTCATTCAAGCTGGCTTACCAAGTGATTCAAGGCGATGTAAAACTACTACTTACCACTTACTTTGATTCGGTCACGGATACATTAGATAAAATCGTAGATCTGCCTATCAACGGCTTACATATCGACTTAGCAGCAGCACCGCAGCAACTCGATGAAGTGGTTAATAAACTACCGGAAGATTGGGTACTTTCTGCGGGTGCAATCAATGGACGCAATGTGTGGCGAGCTGACTTAGCCGCGCAGCTTGAGTTACTGCAACCTGTGAAAGACAAACTAGGAGATAAGCTTTGGATCGCAAGTTCATGTTCATTGCTGCATAGTCCTGTTGATTTTGAGTTAGAAGAAACGCTTAGCGAAGAAGTGAAGAGTTGGTTTGCCTTTGCAAAACAGAAAGTGACCGAGGTGAGCTTGTTGGGTGCGGCGTTAGACGGTGATCAAAATGCCATTTTGGCGTGTGAGACTTACAGCCAACCAATTGTTGCCCGTAAGAGCGCGATTCATGTGAACAAGCCACAAGTTCAGGCTCGTATCAATACCATTACCAAAGCACTGGCAGAACGCAGTGCTCCATACGCAGAGCGCGCAGCACATCAGTCTGAAGTTCTCGGCTTACCGCTGTTACCAACCACAACCATTGGTTCGTTCCCACAGACAGGAGAGATTCGTCTTCAGCGTAGTGCTTACCGAACTGGCAAACTGAATGAAGCGGAATACACAACCGCATTGAAAGGTCATATTGCTGATGCGGTTAAGCGCCAAGAAGCCTTAGATTTGGATGTGCTTGTGCATGGCGAGGCGGAACGCAATGACATGGTGGAGTACTTTGCAGAAAACCTAGCAGGCTTCCAAACCACTAAGTTTGGTTGGGTACAAAGTTATGGCTCTCGTTGCGTGAAACCGGCGATTGTGGTTGCGGATATCGAGCGTGAAAAACCAATGACGGTCGAGTGGTCGACTTATGCGCAATCCCTGACCTCGAAACAGATGAAAGGCATGCTGACCGGACCAGTCACTATTCTATGTTGGACATTCCCTCGTGAAGACATCTCACGCAAAGAGATCACTAACCAACTGGCGTTTGCTCTACGTGATGAAGTGTCTGATTTACAAGACGCAGGTATTAACATTATCCAAATCGATGAGCCTGCTATTCGCGAAGGTTTGCCTTTGAAAAAACGCGACCATGCAGAGTACTTAGAATGGGCAGTGGATGCCTTTAAGATCTCAGCGGCGAGTGCTAAACCAGAAACTCAGATTCATACCCATATGTGTTACAGCGAGTTCAACGAGATCATTGATTCAGTGGCCGCGCTAGATGCCGATGTGATTACCATTGAGACTTCTCGCTCGAACATGGAATTGCTGAAAGCGTTTGAAGAGTTTAACTATCCGAATGCGATTGGACCTGGCGTTTATGATATTCACTCGCCAAACATCCCTTCAGAAGAGTGGATTGTAGATTTACTTAAGAAAGCGGCAGAAAAAATACCTGCAGAACGTTTGTGGGCAAACCCTGATTGCGGATTAAAGACTCGTAACTGGGCAGAGACAGAAGCGGCACTTACTAACTTAGTTTCGGCGACGAAGACACTGCGTAAAGAGTGGGGATCCGCTGAGGCATAATTTAGTCTAAGATTTGATTGACCCTCTACTCCACGATGAACCACAAAAAAGGCCTCGCATTTGCGAGGCCTTCTGGTTTTATGCTTGTTCGAATATCGAATATCGAATATCGAATATCGAATATCGAATATCGAATATCGAATATCGAATATCGAATATCGAATATCGAATATCGAATATCGAATATCGAATATCGAATATCGAATATCGAATATCGAATATCGAATATCGAAT
>NZ_JBFSPI010000099.1:0-12617 GCF_041464685.1 Vibrio sp. 10N.237.312.B06 | reverse complement strand
ATCGAATATCGAATATCGAATATCGAATATCGAATATCGAATATCGAATATCGAATCTAGCTGCTGCTCTGGCAAGTCTCTTTGCTGATCAGCTTTTCAACCATCAGTTGTCCGCGTGTATTGCGAATTTTGATGTTGTAAGCTAAGCCCATGTCGAGGTTAGCTCTTACTTCAGAGTTGGTGCAGTAGCTATTCACACTCATATCTACAACTTGGTTTAAAGGCTTAGCACCTTTTGCATCTTGGTTGTAGATCATCATGATTTCGACGACAGTATTTTTTGCTAGCACACGCATGATAGAGAGTGGACCATACTCAATAGGCAGGCCGGCAGATAAAACCCCCGCACGATGGTGAGCCATCATCTCTAACTGTCTTTGTTTGTCTTGTTCACTTGATGAGCTACAGCCTGCGAGTAGGGCAATAGCCAGTGACCCAATAATCCATTTTTTCACGTTAAAATACTTTCTTGAATGGTTTAACAATCACATTCTGGTAGACACCAGCAGCGATGTACGGGTCTGCATCAGCCCATGCTTGTGCGTCTTCCAAAGAGTTGAATTCAGCAATCACAGTAGAACCAGTGAAGCCTGCTTCGCCAGGGTTATCGGAGTCAATTGCTGGCATTGGACCTGCTGTTAACAGTCGGCCTTCATCGTGAAGTGTTTGTAGGCGTTCTAGATGTTGTGGGCGAACACTTAGGCGTTTTTCTAATGAGTTTTCGACGTCTTGAGAAAAAATCACGTACCACATGTTGAGATATCCTTATGTTACTTCACTGAATTAGAGCGATTAAATTAGTTATCTGGCTAATTTACGCGAACTAATCGGTATTGGAAGAGTTAATGATAAGAAATTGTGAAATGGTGCGGGAGAGTGAGAAGGTCTTTAGCATTTTTAATCGAAACGACTAAAGACCTTAAAGTGCGATAGGGTCGTCGAAAGTACTATTTATTAATTGAGCGAGGTTTACCACTTTCGTCCACGGCAACGTAGTTGAATGTCGCGCCACATACCTTGTAACGATCGCCAATACCGTGATCAAGTACAGGCTTCACCCAGACTTCTAGGTCGATATTCATCGAGCTACGGCCAATCTTGGTGCAGTCGCCATAAACACAGACCACATCGCCAACCGACACTGGCTGTTTGAATTCGATGCTTGATACTGACACGGTGACTATCTTGCCGTTAGAGATCTCTTTCGCCAGTATCCCGCCAGCAAGGTCGAGCTGAGACATTATCCAACCACCGAAAATCTGGCCTGCTGCATTGGTATCAGAAGGCATCGCCAAAGTGCGAAGAAGTAAAGAACCAATCGGGTTCAAAGTTGATTGAATAGTCATTGTTGTACTCTTAATGGTATTGATTGTTTTAAATTTAAATAGATGTGTTTGCGGGGTTCGTATTTTTAACGTATTCACCGAACACAAACAATCAGTGGCCAATGATCACGAGTATCATTGGCCACTGTTAAATCGCATATTGATAATAATTGTATCAAAAAGGGGGTGAGGACTCATCCCTAAGGGTTATTTCTCCTCGGTATTTTTACCTGAGAGCTCTTGTTGCGTATCGTTTTGTGTTTCTTGGTCTCTTTGCTGATGCTTATCTTTTGGCAAATGTTGGTCTTTTGGTAAATGTTTATAGATATAAACGCCCGTTAGTAAGGTAAATGCAAAAGTAGCGATCAGTAAGCCAAACACTTTGAAGTTGACCCACACATCCAATGGCAGGTTGAAAGCAACGTAAACATTGAGGATCGCACACAATGTGAAGAACAGAGTCCAAGCCCAGTTGATCTTGCCCCATACTGCTTCAGGAAGAGAGATCTCTTTACCCAACATGCCTTTAATCGCTGATTTGCCCATTAGGTGACTGACTGTAAGGCCGATAGCAAATAGCGCATAAACGATGGTCACTTTCCATTTTATGAAGTTGTCATCATGCAAAAAGATGGTCATGCCACCAAATACGGCAACCATTAGAAAGGTGATGATCTGCATTTTTTCTACTTTCTTGTAGATGATGTACGTCAAAATGATTTGTACTGCGGAAGCAACAATCAATGCACCTGTAGCCGTGTAGATGTCGTACATCTTGTAAAGCGCAAAGAAAATAATGAGAGGAATGAAATCAAGAATTTGCTTCATGTGGCACTGACTATCCAGTTAGTTGAGTTGCAGACAGTCTAACCAAAACTGTCTCGATGCTAAATAGCTCGAGACAATTGGGTGCTAATTAATTCAATCTAACCGCTTATCGTGTTTAGCGAGCTCTAACAGGTTAACGCATTGACGAGGTTTGATAGCGAGGTATTAGCTTCTTGATGTCTTCAAGGTAACCTTCGCTTTTCAAACTGTCTAATGTGTTTTCGAGTTCTTGTTCGCTCATGGTAAAACACGTCGATTTACCGGTCGTTAAGTCGAGATACTCGTGATATTCACGCTCTGTGAAGTGGCCAATTCTGTCCATTAATAGAGTTTTAATTCCATGGTGAATCAAGCCGTAATACGTGTGTCTTTGTAAGGTCATAGCCTATCCTCCGTGACAAGCTGCAATGTTATTGGTGCAACCTGCTGTATATTGGTTGGGTTATCTATGACAAAGCAATTCGAATGCCATTTAATCCATTGGGGTAGAATTTCTGACGTAAAAAGTTGAATTAATTTTCTTTTCAACTAGTTAAAGAAACGTTCGTTCTATTCTATAGATACCAATACGCAGCGAGCGTAAAATAGTTTCATTTTGAGAATGGTAAAATTCTCATTATGACGATCTATTAAAGCTACAGTGGGGGCTTACCCAAGATGATTGCCGCTAATCGACGAGCCAATCAACCAGCGTAGATAAGGATGTATTTTGTCGATTCTTGGGTTGCAGTAAGAAGTAACCATTTCCAGAGAAGACACTGCCTTCACTCACTTTCACCAATCTACCCAAATCAATATCTTGCTTGGCCAGCGTGATGTCGCCTATGGCAATACCAAACCCTTGAATGGCGGCGTTCATCGCTTGATCGAGCGTCGCGAATTGTTGGTTGTTCTTGCTTGAAAGGTCGTGGCTGCCTATGTGTTCCAACCAAAGTCGCCAATCACTCTGCTCATTGTTGGCGTGTAACCAAGTGTATTGAGCGAGCTTGTGTGGCTTGATGATAGTAGAAGCGCTACTTACAAGATGGCTTTGCGTAATGCTTTGCGCTTGGCAGACCGGAGCCAGTTGCTCGTTGAACAATAACTGGCTCACTATCGATTGTTGGCTTGGCTTCTTACCATAGGTGATTACGGCATCAAATGGATCAAAGCTTGGTTCAAAAACGTGCTTGATGGTCGACGTGAGTTCGACATCAATTTCAGGATAGGCTTGCTGAAAAGACATCAACTTGGGTAGCAGCCAAGAGGTAATACAACTTGGTGCGTTGAGCTTGATCTTCGATGGAGAGCTGGCAACTTGATTTAACGCCGATTGCAGTTGTTGGATGGTATCTTGAATCAGCGGAACCAGTTCTTCTCCCTTAGGTGTTAATGACAACCCGCGAGCATGTCGGTAGAAAAGATCGCACCCGAGACTTTCTTCAAACGACAATACCTGACGACTCACTGCACCTTGCGTAACATTCAGCTCATGTGCCGCTCGCGTAAAGTTGAGATGCCTTGCCGTAGACAAAAACGCGAGCAAGGTTTTGGTTGAAGGAAGTGTGCGATTCATATCTTTACCTATGAGTTTTTGTCATGACTATTATGTAATTATTTCGATTCATTTATCAATAGCGTTCTGTTTGAATGTAAATACTTAATCATCATTTGTGATTCAATATGTGTATAGGTCACATTTATTGAATATGAAGGCAATGATGAAGACATTGTGATTTTGTGAAAGGGATAGCTTCTTGACATCTTTTATTGATAGCTTAGTACCTCAGGCTGTAAAAAAATTAATACCTTATCAATCGGCAAGAAGAATTGGTGGTGAGGGACGTGTCTGGCTAAACGCCAATGAATTGGAAAGCTCGTTGTTTCAAGGAGAAGCGAGTCACAATCGATACCCAGACTTCTTACCACAAGATATTGCTAAGGCTTACCAAGGTTACTGTGGCACTGATGCCGCGACGGTTGCTGTCCGTGGTGCAGATGAAGCGATTGATTTGCTGATCAGAACATTCTGCAAGCCGGCGAGCGACAACATACTTATCTGTTCTCCAACCTATGCGATGTATGAGTTTTGCGCCGATGCATTGGCGATTAATACTTTAGACTCTCCATTGCAGGAAGACTTCAGCCTGAACGTCGCTGATATCGTGAATAAAGCGGAATTGGCTAATATCGTGTTTCTTTGCTCACCAAACAACCCTACGGGCAATGTGATCCCTAAATTGGATTTGATTCAGGTACTGGAAGGCACGATTGGCAAGTCGCTAGTGGTGGTCGATGAAGCGTATATCGAATTTGAACTACAAACTTCAGCGGTGAGCCTTATTGAGCGTTATCCGCATTTGGTTGTGATTCGCACCTTGTCTAAGGCGTTTGGATTGGCTGCGGTTCGATGTGGCTTTATCTTAGCGAGTCAAAATGTGATGCAGTATGTCGCGAAACTGATCCCCCCTTATCCAATGCCAGATTGCTCATCTCAAATAGTGCTAGACGCATTGTCTGATGAACGAATTGCGTTGATGGAAAGCGCGACGTTAAAGTTGGTTGAATTGCGTAATCGGTTTGCTTGTGAGCTAACGCGGTTTGAATTTATAGAACAGGTTTACCCTTCATCGACTAATTTCGTTTTGCTGCGTCAAAAACGGGGCATCATGTGTTTAGCGTATTGGCGAAGGATGGCATTGTGACAAGAAACCAAAACCACGAACCTGCTTTGCGTAACTGTGTACGAATCAGTATTGGTAGCCAAGAGAGCATGCTAGAAGTGATAACGTCACTAACACGCTACCAAACCGAATTAGAAAAGAATCAACAAGGCAAACAATCTCAGCATAAAGAAACTCAATCTCAACTCGATAAAGATCATATCTAGGATGGCAATGATGAAAAAGATAATACTAGGACTCGCTTGTGCGGCCGCTTTACTTGGTACAACGGTACAGGCGAAAGAAATCCGTTTGGCGTCAGACTTTACGTATCCGCCATTCAACTATAAAAACAGTGACGGTGTGCCTGTCGGGTTTGATATTGAGATAGCTGACGCTTTGTGTGAGCAAGCTAAATTAGACTGTACTTGGGTTTCACAAAGTTGGGACTCGCTAATTCCAAGCTTATTGGCAAGAAAGTCAGATGTGATTATGGCTTCGATGCGTATTACTGAAGAGCGTAAGCGCAAGATTTTGTTTACTGATAAGTACTACCAAACTCCAGCCGTGTTTGTTGCAGCTAAAAGCGTGGAGTTCAGCGTAGATGAGGCAGGCTTAACAGGAAAAAACATCGGTGTTCAGCAAGGTACGATTCACGATCGTTACGTAACCGACAAGTTTGGCGATGTGGCAAACATTAAGCGTTATACCGGCCAAGATGAAGTCTATCTGGATATGCAGAATGGGCGTCTAGATTTACCGTTTGGTAACTCTGATCAACTTTCATTGGCTTTCTTAGATAAGAAAGAAGGTGAGGGTTTTGAATTCAAGGGTAAAGCGGTAACAGACAAAGCCTACATTGGCGAAGGTACGGCTTTAGCACTAAGAAAGCAGGATTCAAAACTGGCGAAACAATTCAATGCCGCGATTGAAGAGATTAGAGCAAATGGCACCTATGATAAGATCGCAGCGAAGTACTTCACATTTGATATCTATGGCGCTGATTTGTAATTCGCCTAGCATCTGAAAGTAGAACACTAAAAACATCCGAAGGCTGTGAGGCTCTCGGATTTTTATTGGCTCCAAAAGACCATTGTTTAAGTGTTTAAGTGTTTAAGTGTGTAGTTGGGAAGGGGAGAAGAGACGTACAAAAAAAGCCACTCATTAGAGTGGCTTGGTACAGGACATAAAGGCAGTGTCTTGCGATTAATCGTAATAAGATGATCTGATTAGTATATTTTATTCCAATCAGCAATCGTCACATCGCTATTGTCGTAATTGATAGCTTCTGCTGTAACCTTAGATATCTCATTTAATAATTGAATATCTTCTGCGTCCGTCACGGTTACTGGAGCAACAATGACCGAGTTATTTGATTTTACCTGTAGTGAGTAAGAGTTATTCGTTAGAACACCGTTGGTTTCCACTACCGATAGCCCGTTTAAGCTTAGGGGATGAGCTAGGGAATACTCAGCAATTAAATTCGCGGTTTGTAACTCTTCAGCACTGAACTTCACACCTTTAAAACCATCGTAATAGTAACGGCCATGGATCAGGGAATCTTCGAATTTAAACGCATCAACGAATAGAGATGTAGCCTTGTTAGGGGCCTTTGTCTCATAGTTTACTTGAACAAAGTATTCGGTTTCGGTTGAATCTTCACTTACGAAACCAGGAATTAATTTGCCTCCAGATTCGACAGCACTTGAAGCGACTGACACTGTACCGTAGCCAGACTCGGCGCGGCTCTCAACTTTAAACTTCTCGTTGTCACTATTACAGTCCTGACATGCCACGTTGATAAACTTTGAATACGCTTGCGTAGGATCTGAGGAGTTTTTATTAACTTGAGTACGTCTAAACAGACCTGTTCCAGGAGTGTCATCGCTTGATGTTTGATAGAAAGTAAAAGACTCAAATTGCTCTTCGGGCTCGTCACTGAAGTTATAACTGTTTTCAAGAATGAAGACGAGTTCACCGCCAGTGTTACCTACGTTTGAGCTGTAAGCAATGATCTCTTGGGGAATTGAGGATTCAAATTCTGATTTTGCGGTGCTCTGATTTAACTTGGGTGCCCAATCATTTGGATCTTGGCATTCGCCTTTGGATGCGAAATAGATAATAGAGACGGGGAGCGTAGTGATACCATTTTTTGTGCCGTATTGATCGACAACATAATCAATACCCGGCCAATTCTTCGCTTCTACGTTTTCTGCAATACAGAAATCCATCACCTCTTTATCGACACCTTGTGTCTTAGGGTTTTTCTTCAAGTAGTCAACGACAAAGCCGACTTCTTGAGATGCGTCGATCAACTCCTGTCTAGTTTCCAACGGAAGTTCCGTGTTCTGCGAACCCGTAGTCAAAGATGTTAGCAATCCAGTTGGGGAGGTTTTTAATTGCTTAACATTTGTTGCGTCCATATAAAGCGCAGCAGAGTCAAAAAATGACGCTTTAAGCTTAGTTGTAATCATTTCATCAATGCTACTACGCATGTTCTCACCGACTTCATGAGCACCATTGTAGTGGGCGTTAACGATAGACGAAGAGAATAGGCTTATACAAATGGTTGAAGCTAAAACGGTTTTTTTCATAATACTAATCCTTCAATATCTATTGTTTAACTTGACTGAATTTGGTCGGTGTAGAGATAGATAGGCTGGTCTTTCCGACAGGCAAGTTCATAATCGTATTAACGCCTTCTGAGCTCAGTTTTTTTGATTGCAAATCTACCTTGTTCAGTTTTTGGTTTAGAGTAGATTTAGTCGCGGTAACTTGCTGGGTTTTAGGCTTTGAAGTGGTGGTTGATTTTTTTTGAACTATCTCCCCCGCAGCCGATCAAAGCTATAGGTAATATAATTGCACTGATATGTAGAAATTTAATCATTGTTATGGGACCTCATATAACATCGGGGAGACCAACCTAGTAGCTGATTGGGTTATTAAGCTTTGTATCAACTGCTTACAATTCATTTTATAAGTCATACTGCCAAAACGGAGCAACCGATTGCGTTAAACAGAAGTTCCATATTGTTCAGTGCAAATTGGTGAGTCGAGACTGTGAATAAGATATAAGGTGCACTAATTAATAAAACTCTAGGTTATTCATGTTCCGCGCTTTTAATCTACTTTCTCTAATTATCCTGGCTTCTTCCGTATCTTTTTACGTTAAGGCTAGTGGTTCGATTACCATCGGAGTTCAAACCTCAGGATTTTCTCCGTACGTTGTTGTCCAAGAGGGGGAGGTTTCGGGATTATTGCCTGAATTGACCGGTTTCTATGCAGAGCGTGAGTTGAATGGCTTGGAGTTTGTCGGTTTTCATTCTCCGTCGGATCTAAATAACGTACTTAAAACTGAACAAGTTGATGCCATTATTACGGCTGAACAAAATGTTTCTAGTAGCGGTGTTATTTACTCTAAACCTATCTTATCTAGTCGAATGGTTAGCCTAAGTAGTGAGCCTATTGAAAGCCACTTATTAATGAAGGGACGAAACCTGGCTTATTTTGAAGACTCGAGTAACGCGTCTTCTGTGAAATCGCTTCTCCCATTTTCTTCTTTTAAGTCATATTCATCCTATCAAACCGCGATTGCTGCTGTAGCTCGAGAGAACGCGTTAGCCATTGTTGATGATGGAGTGTTACTGCACAACAAGTTAATGAATAGCCCCTATGAGTTATTTTTGTCGGTCAACTTACATGATGGTTTACCCTTAAATAATTATGTTATTGCCTTGCTGGATACGCCTGAAAATAGGAAGTTGCTGGGTATTATCAATAACGCTATAAACCAAGATAACTCAAGCAAGCTTGTTAATATTCGCAAAAAGTGGTTGAACGAAATACAAAGGCGTCTTCTGTTAGTCGTTAGTAAAAACAAGCTGCTATTAACTGAAAAAGAACAGCAGTTCCTTCTTCTTAATCCGAACATATATGTATCATCGACGGCAGACTCTAAGCCTATATCTTTCATGAATAGTGAAGGTAAGCCTGATGGTATTTCGATTGATATATTGAGTGAAATATCCCGACTTACGGGGTTAAACTTTATTTACGACAACGACCTCGTTTTACAGGGCAACCAAGCTCATCCAGTTTCTCTTCCAGTAATTCATACTAAGGCGACACCTTCTACTGGTGACGATGAGCATCACCTCTATTCTAAGCCTTTCATGGTTGAGCCGTGGGCACTGGTTGGTAAAAGTGATACGAGTAAATTGGCGGTATTCGGTGAGTTAACGAAGAGCTCCGTTATTGGAACTATAAACGACAGTGTCGGAATAGAGCTTGTGAAACGCTATTGTGAGGCTTGCCCAATTAAGACCTATAGCTCTGAGTTGCTTTTGCTCGATGCCGTGGATACAGGAGAGGTAGACTCAGCGATGCTTTCGCTCTATTTAGCGTCTCCTCTATTACAGGGCCAGTATTCAGGGTACTTACGCGTAACAAGCCTGCTATCTAAAGACAACGATATTCCAGTCGCCTACAGTGTCGAAGCCGACCAAGAAGTGCTGAACAATATTATTAACAAAGCGCTGTTCGCCATACCTCATCACAAGTATCAGCAGATCAAGAAGCATTGGTTGGATGTGTCTTATGAATCAGGCGTGGATACGGCAGATGTTATCTTGGGTGCTGCCATTTTAATCTCTGTAGCATCGGTGCTCATTATGCTTGTAATGGCATGGAGTTGGAAACTAAGACGTGAAGTTGAAGATCGAAAGCGAACTGAATCCGCTCTCAAACATCAAGTGGAGTTCGAGCGTTCATTGTTGGACGCAATGCCGTTTCCTATTGTTGTGCGTAACTTGGATAACCAGATAATCAGTCTGAACAGTGCCGCGCAGCAGCTTACTGGTTTTGAGTTAATCGAAGGAACCATCGTTAATAACTCCGATGAAGACACAATGATCCATCACGGGGTTGTTTTACCTCGCTTAGAAAAAGAAGTCGTTTCGCCGCAAGGCAGCAAACACTACGCGTATTGGAAGTGCCCTTATATCTCCAACGGGAATATCGAAGGCTCAGTGACCATTCTTGATGATCTTACTGAGCTTTACGAAGCGAAAAAAATTGCAAAAAGAGCCGATGACCGAGTACAGAAACTGGCGAACAATTTGCATGGCGCGGTTATACAGCATATTCAGCCCAAACGAAGTCTTCACGATATTGAATTCGTCTTTATTAGTAATGGGGTAGAGGAGCTTTTAGGGCTTACTCCTGCTCAATTGCGCCGCTCTCCAATTAGTTTTTTCGCACCGCTTAATGCTCAGGATCGTCGAACCTTAATTAAGAAGGTACGTAGTGGAAATAAAGAGGGGAAACTAAGCCTCGATATTGGAGTGAATATTGATAACCAAAACCGATGGCTCAATTTGCAGAGCAAGATTTCTGATCTTGGCGATTATTATGAATGGGACTCTGTTCTTACTGATATAACAGAGCTTAAACAACAGCAAGAAGAGCTAACACAAGCAAGACAAAGTGCTATCGTCGCAACTGAGGCCAAGTCTCGATTTTTGGCAAACATGAGTCATGAAATCCGCACTCCATTGGGAGGGATTGTTAGCTTGTTGGAATTGTCAGAGCAATATGAAGTTGGTTATGAAGTTCAGAAAATCCATACAACGCTGAGTCAATCGGCAAATAACCTACTGCATATTGTTAATGATATACTCGATTTCTCGAAAATTGAAGCCGGTAAGCTGACCCTAGATTATCAGCCTGCAAGTCTAGATACATTGACTCTTAGAGTGACTCAGTTGCAGGCGAGGCAAGCTCACGCCAAAGGGTTACAGTTCAAATTTTGGTTAGACCCTGAGTTGAATGATTTAGTCTTAATGGATGACATTCGTATTGGGCAAGTTCTGAATAATTTGTTGAGCAATGCCATTAAATTTACAGAATATGGAACCGTAGGTTTAGCGGCAAAGTTACTCGACCTGAATGGTGAACAGCAACAAATTTGTTTCGAGGTGTTTGACAGTGGCATCGGTATCAGTGAAGAACACATTCGAAACCTATTCCAACCTTTTGTTCAAGCCGATGAAGGAACCACGAGGAAATATGGTGGTTCAGGCCTTGGTTTGACTATCTCGAAGCAACTCATTGAACAAATGGGTGGGAGTCTTAACGTAACGAGTAAGATCAACATTGGTTCAACGTTCTCTATTACGCTGCCGCTTAAAACGCTCGCTGAAAATAACAGGGCGGACATGAATGGCAAGGTGGCGCTACTTACCAAAACGTTCATGCAGCAATCTGAATTAGAGAACTATCTAACATCTTGGGGTATTAAGGTTATCTCAAAGAATGTTCAGGTGACTAAAGAGCTCGCACACTGGGTCGATACCATTGAGCCTGATTTTGTGTTTATTCCTCATGAGCTAGATCAGAGCATTGATACGTTCGCCGAAAGCGTGCAGTTTATTTGTGTCAGTGAACAAGGAATGCTTTCGCCGGCGCCATGCAAATTGGGCTGGAATCTGTCAGCAAACCCATTGTTGCCTTCGCAGTTGATGCACTGTTTGCACAACTGTCCTGCGTTTGTGGAAGATGTTGTCCAAGATGATAATAATCTGAAATTGAGTACTGAGTCGCGCGAGTCTGCCAAACAGAATCAAAGACTTATCTTAATAGCGGAAGATCACCCAATCAATCAACAGATAATTCTTCAACAAATTGAGCAATTAGGTTTCCATGCCGACATGGTAGATAACGGCAAGGAAGCACTTGTTGCCTTAGATAATGAATATTATGGGCTGCTAATTACCGATTGCCACATGCCTGAGATGGATGGCTACGAATTAACGAGGCAGATCCGAGTAAAAGAGCAGACCCAAAACCAACCTCGTCTTCCGATCATTGCGTTAACCGCAAACGCTGTGCAAGGTGAAAATGATAAGTGCTTTGAGATTGGTATGGATGACTTCTTATCAAAACCAACCAAATTAAGGGTGATTGGCGACACCATAATCAAACATCTTGATAAGGTGCAATCTGTTGTCGATAAGCCTTGTATTAGTTCCTCGGAGCCTAAAAGTGAGCCGAGCTCTGCTCCGATTGATCTCGCCAACTTAACCGAATTGTTTGGTGACCAAGATCTCGTCATGCAGATCATCACTGACTTTATCAAGAGCCATCAAGCTGACATGCCTCTGCTTCAAGCTGCGTGTGAACAGCGAGATCTCGAAGCCATTAAACAGGTAGCTCATAAGATGAAGGGAGCTGCAAAAATGGTAGGCACAGAGGACATTGCCAATCAATTGCAAACAATGGAATTGGTCTCCTTAAGTGACTTAGATGGTATTCAAGCACATTACGATAACCTCGAACAGCTGACGAACCAATTGAAGACTTATTGTTCAGAATCAATCAAACCATTTAAGGAGCTACCATGAACCAGCATGTTGTAGTGATAGAAGATCACCCTTTTCAATTGAATGTAATGGGGATGGTTTTAAAGAGTTTGGGTATGGAAAATGTCCAACCTTTTGAATGTGGATATAAGGCTCTAGAGTTTATTGAAGCCTCTTCTGTCGATTTGATCTTATGTGATCTGAATATGCCGATGTTCGATGGTATCGAACTCCTAAAACGCCTTGCTGAGGCCGATTTTCAAGGCAATATCATCATCACAAGTGCGGAAAGCAAAACAGTGCTCGATGCCGCAAGGAAGATGTGTAAAGCGTTTAACCTGAATTTGCTTGGTGTTCTTGAGAAGCCAATAGCAAAAGAGTCGCTGTCAAAGTTAATTAAACATTGATAAACCCCCCAGCTCTGCTGGGGTGACTCGCATAGGTTTGACCGTGACAACGGTATG
>NZ_JBFSPI010000098.1:4586-18298 GCF_041464685.1 Vibrio sp. 10N.237.312.B06 | reverse complement strand
CCCTCAACAAAGAGTAAAACGCTTTTAGCCGAACCCTTCGGGCAGCGTTTGCTGGCCATTTCTACTACGTTATCGGCTTCTCATGTAGGCTAGCTACACATCAAAGCCTCTGCCTTGTAGAAATCCCCAGCAATTCACTGCAAAAATCAGCTCGAAAGATCAACACGCCCTAGTAAAGGGCTAATTTAACGTGTGATTATGTGCGCTCTGCCAAGTATGCTTCGTAATCTGGGATCTCAATGATCACTTCTTCTTCAAGCAGTGAAGAGTTAAACAGGAAGTTAGCGGTAGCGCGGTTGGTGGCTACAGGGATGTTCCAAACACTTGCTATGCGAAGTAGTGCTTTTACGTCCGGGTCGTGTGGTACAGCATTCAATGGGTCCCAGAAGAAAATCATCATATCGATCTTGCCTTCAGAGATAAGCGCACCAAGTTGTTGGTCACCGCCCATTGGGCCACTGATCATACTCTTAATCGCTAAGCCTGTTTCTTTACTGAGTAGAGAACCTGTCGTGCCCGTTGCATAAAGGAAGTGCTTTTGTAGTTTTTCTTTGTTCTCTTTGACCCATCTTAATAGCTCAGGTTTGAAATGGTCGTGAGCGACCAAAGCGATATTCTTATGCGTTGGCATAGTACGCGTCGTTTTTTGCATGGATGTTCCCTAAATGATTGATTCGTTTTTATTGTTTTGAGTTCTTTAGTCAATATAGCACTAAGGATTCACACTGAATACCGGGCGAAACTCAGAAGGTGACAATGAGTCAGCGATAATTTGATCTTTGAGTGTTGCGGGTGTCAGTGCCTCAATCATGGGCGCGCTATGTTTTTCATAAGGTTGACCACGCAAGTAATGGGTGGCTTGCTTTACCGACAAGCGACCTTGTTCAACCATTTTATCTGTTGGTGCAAAAAGCACCTTGTTACGAAGCAAACCGCGGTAAATTCCGTGACTTAAGTAACTTGAAATTAACCCAATATCTTTGGTTTTACCCGCAGCTCTTAGTTCACTTATCGCAGCTTCAATCGCGACTGCACTTCCGACAATATATTGAATATCCGGTTGTTCGATGACTTGTTGTACCAAGTTTCTTTGCAGTTCTTTATCGTTGTCTGCCCAATAGCTGATCGCGATTTTGATATCGCTCGATTTGATTGCATCATAAAACCCGAGAGCTACAGGTTTAGTGCCACCGCTTGCTTGTGGGCCAAGTAATAGGGCGATAGGTGTTTCTCCTGACCCTTTTGGATGTCTTTTCGACAAAAACTCTCCGACTTGGAAGCCCATTTGATACCAGTCGACACCAACCGTGCCTTTTAATACTCTTTGTTGCTCGTTATTTACGGTTAACTCATTGACTGTGGCAAACACAGGGGTTGCTCCGACCCAGTTGGTCAGGTTCTCATGGTAAGCGTCAGGCGAAACGGTGCCTAAAATAATGGCATCAGCCCCCCATTGCGTGCAAAGCACCAGTTGTGAGGCTTGTTTAGCGACGTTGGGGTAACCGCCAGCTTCCAAAACTCTAAGTTCGACTTGTTGCTTTTCTGCTTCTGAGACCATTCCGTAGTTAACCGATAACCAATAAGAGTCTTTTAGGTGCGGATAAATGGCACAAATTTTTTCTTTTTGTGATGTGGCTTCTGCCGGTTTTATTGGGCTCAAAGGCTCACTAGCACTTGCTACAGTGGTGACTGATGCTAGTAATGAGAGAAGAATTTTTGAAGTTAAAGGTCTAGATAGCATGAATTGCCGTTTTATTGGTTTTAGATAAGAAACACTGCAAAATATAGCGTATTCTGCATGGGTAAAGAAGAACGTTTTAAGGTTTAGAGTTTATGTTGTTAGCTTCAGCGAGTATTGGACGCAAGCTACTGGCCTCATTCTTAGTGATGGCCCTGTTGGTTTTATTGTCTGCATTGATCGGTGTTTCTGGTTTTAGCTTTGTAGCAAAGACTGAAAGAAACGTCGTCGATTCTGCTCTTCCTGCCATGATCGAAGCTCGACAAGTATCTGAGTTGAGTAACCGTATTATTTCGTCGGTACAAACGCTTTCTAATGCGAGAAATGAAGCAGAAAGAAAAGAGGCGGGCACTATGTTGTTCGGTCAACTTGAGTCGCTTCTTCAGCATATCAAAGAACTTGGCGTCGACAGCTTTGATTCCCAACTTCTTAATAAACTCGAAAACAATGTCCAAAGTGTTATTAATACACTGGCTGAGTTGGGCGTGTCAGTTGAACGTAAGCTTTGGTTAAACAAGGAACTGTCTTCTCGTGTTGAAGAGATGCGTCTACTTGCGGAAGAGCTAGAACAGCTAACCCGAACCCAAGTGTTGAACACGGCCACCATCGCAGTTGCCAACGTTACACACATTTATGATCTACTAGAAACCAAGCAAACTGATAAAGCCTACCAAGCCTTAGATGCGCTTGTTGAGGTAGACCTTGATTTGTCTGAACGCTTGCATGAATTACATTTGTTGGCGTACAAAATGCTTAATCAAATTGAAGAAACGCAGACTGTCACTAACGTTGAACGTATTCATCAAATCCAATCTGAGTTTGAATCTAATCTAAGAATTATGGCGCGCCGTGTGAAAGCGGTCGAAGACCCGACTCGTTCAGCGCAGATGTCTCAGCTTCTTGAAGAATTAAGAAAACGCCAAGTCGTGTTCGATATATCGCTAGAACAATATGAGAACACCAAAAAATCTGAATTTCTGATGCAAAATACGCTTGAGCTGTTTTCGCAACTGAATACAACGGTTAACCAATTGATCGACGATTCGAATCTAAGTACCAAAAAAGCGGTTGATGAGCTGACTAGCACGCTGAATCTAGCTCAATGGTCGTTGTCGGTGATTTCGGTTATTGGCTTGGTTATCGTTGCCGTTATTGTGTGGCGAGTTGTTTATATCTCGGTGGTTAAACGTCTTACTGAATACTCTTCAGCTTTGATGTCTATCGCTCAGGGGCGCCTGAATATCGATATCTCGGTTAAAGGTAATGATGAACTGGCGCATATGGGTGAGGCTATTATTACAGCGAGAAACACGGCACAGGCGCTACAAGTGGTTGCCGTTGGAGAAGCGAAGGCGAAACGTGAGCTCGAAGAACATAAAGAGCACTTAGAAGAATTGGTCACCGACCGAACTTATCAACTGCAAAAAACCAATGAGAAGTTGAATGTCGAGGTGGAAAATCACGCTAAGGCTCGTAATGCCGCAGAACAAGCAAGCCGGGCTAAGTCCGCCTTCCTCGCGACGATGAGCCATGAAATACGAACACCGATGAATGGTGTGTTAGGTACGGCTCGATTACTTAAAGATACTGGGCTAGATCCTTTGCAATCGGGTTATGCCGATATCATTAACCGCAGCGGCAAGAATCTTCTCGCCATTTTGAATGACGTGCTTGATTATTCAAAGATAGAAGCGGGGCATTTAGAAATACGCACGGCTTCGTTTGATCTCTACCAAATGGTTAAAGATACCTACCAACTAATGGAGGGGCGTGCTGCTGAGAAGAAACTTAATTTCGATTTCCATATTGAAAGTAACGTACAACGTTATTGGCGTGGTGATGTAACACGAATCAGCCAAATTTTGAATAATCTGGTTGGCAATGCGATTAAGTTTACTGAAACAGGCTCAGTCGATATCTTTATCAGCTTAGATATAGAAGATGAAAATCGAGTGATGTTTGAAGTGTCAGACACGGGGGTTGGCATTGATAGCAAAGAGCAAGCTTGTCTGTTTGATGCATTCACCCAAACCGGTAGTGGTCGCAATAAAACTGGCGGCACTGGGCTAGGGCTAGCGATCAGCAAAAGTATCATGCAAGCAATGAACGGTGATATTGGTGTTCATTCCGAAGAAGGAGAAGGTAGCCAATTCTGGTTCTCAGTACCTTTGTTCGCGGGTGAGAAGATTGAAACGAAAGCACCGACTATTGAAGCTTGTATCCGTGCCAAAGTACTGTTGATTGAAGATAACCCTGTTAACTGCATTGTTGCTGAAGGATTTCTGAATAACCTAGGCCATGACGTTGTGATGGCGACAACAGGAGAAGAGGCCAGAGCTATATTCAGTGAGCAGGCGTTTGATATTGCGTTGGTAGACATCAATCTACCCGATTGTGATGGCATAGAGCTGATTCAACAGTTAAAAGCGATTCTAGAACAAACGTCCACGGCTGAGCCGCTAAATATACCCCCTATGGTGGCGGTGTCGGCGCATGTATTCAATGAAGAAGTCGAAAGCTATTTAGCATCAGGGTTCGATGGTTTCTTGCCTAAGCCGTTGGAGAAAGAGGCTCTTTCTCAGCTCATCGTTACTCAACTCGATGGTAAAGCACTGTTGTTACCACAGCCTGATCCGAACGATGCTGTTTGCAAACAAAACTATAAACGCGTAATTGAGAGTAACAGTGATGAACGGAACGCCACACTGATGGCAGATGTATTGGCTAATCACACGGCTACCATTGATGCTAAATATGATACAACTGATTCCCGAGACAGAGGAGGTGCTCCGGTGAAATTGATTGATTCCAAAGTGATAGAGGGTGATCTGTCGATTCTTGGATTAGAGAAAATGAAACAGATCGTGGCGCTGTTTGATGAAAGCAGTGACCTGACCTTGAATGAATTAGCTGAGGCGAGTCAAGCGGATGATGGGCGAGAAGTGAAGTCCTTGGCGCACAAACTTAAAGGATCAGCGGGTAGTTTGGGTCTATCAGCACTGTACAGCTTGTGTCAGAGCATTGAAGCAAGCGAAGAACCATTATTGCAGTATCGAGATAACGACCAAGCTTTATCGGAACTAGTTAAAGACTCGTTGAAGGCACTTGTGCCCTATGTTTCAGTTTAACGATGTGAGCCTGTTTTAAGCTTATACCTAATCTGCAAGCCAAATAAAAAATCCTCTGAACGACTATTCGTCAGAGGATTTTTTATAGCATGTGTACCAATGGTTCTTTAAGAAAGACTTACCAAGATTTCAAGCAATATGGCCGACGATTAAGGTGATATGACCGACGTTCAAGGCAATATAGCCGACGCTCGAGGCAATGTGCTCAATGTTCAAAAGCTAGAACCAAGGCCTAGCGCTTACTGGCTATCTATTTTTACTATCTATTCTCAAAACGGTTGTAATCCAATAAACCAAACTCAACCGGTTGATCTTGTTTATTCCAACGGTGAACTCGGTCGCTGAATGGCCAGAACTCAGGCGAACTGCGTCGTACTGCAAACTTATCCAGCAACGCGACGTAATCTTTTTCTGTGTCCAAGCTTTGCAGTGCTTTAACCAGAGTCGGTATATCGCGCTCAGTTAATGACAGATAAGCGGCAGGGTAGCTACCTACAACCCCACGTACTAGTGTTAAGTCGTCATTGGCGTAATCTCGATTACCCTCTTCATTGAACAGGCTTGAAATGTTGCTGTGAGCGTTATTGTGAATCATGGTGAACAGCTGCTCATCGCCGTTCTCGCTTTCAATCATGATCGTAACTAATTGAGGCACATGACGCAGACCAACTCCCTTAATCAAATTCACTTGTTTGAGCAGAGCTTCGTTTTTCCGACTGAAACCTGTTTCGACAATATCAAAGCGATTATCGAGGATCGGCGCGAGCTTATCTTTGATCATATTAAGCAGTTCACGCTTAGGATTTGTCGTTTTGTATATCACGTTGGTTGGCTGGTCAAAAGGTGCAATATTACGCTGCAAGTAGTCGCTCAACTGTGAGCTTTGGTTTTCATACCAACTTGAGTGTTCAATGTGTCGCACGTCTTTTGGAAGAAGGGTCAAGAAGTTACTCTCACCCTCAAGGCGCAAGAAGTCCATAAACATGCGGGTAATCAGTTGGTGGCCGAAGTTACCGTAGACATCAAAACCAGCAACGAGAAGGTAATGGATACGTTCTAGAAGGGCGTAATCAAGAATCCACGCTGTCTTGGGTTGTGGGCCAACTAAACCTTGAACAACTGAAGCGCTATCAAAGTGTCTAAAGATAGTAAGCGCGGCATTAGGGTTCGTGCCATTGCCATCCCAAATGATATCTGTGTCTAGATTTACTCCGCTATCAAACCATTGATTGGTGAAGTCTGATTTCGCATTAAGGTATCGAGCTTGCTGCTTCGCGTAGCTCACCCAGTTTGTGACAGGGACAGTGTTGCTTTCTAGTTCACTAGGCAGCTTTAGGTTTTGCTTCTGGTTGGCATAAAACTGATTAATTTCAGGCAGATCCGCTTTATCAGGATCGATGAATAGTACCCAGAATCTATCATTGATCACGTTGAGTGCCAGCTGCCCGCGACACACCGGCCCCTTGATAAAGGCCATGATGGTGTTTTGTGCATTGTCTAGCATGAAATGGAAGCGCGAGTTCACCGGAAGAGCTTCAAACGAAGTCATTGGATTCGCCGCGACGTCAATCGCGTAGCTAGGAAGTTGTTTGACAGCGTAACGAGCATCCACAAACCATGTGTTCCAATTGTTCAGGCGTTCTTCATTTAATGCGAAAGGCATGTGTGTTTTGTGGACGATGGTGCCTTGCTCTGGAATCAGGCGATAATAAACCCGATCCACTTTTGGATCGTCGTAAGGTCGACGAGTCGTGATGCGTTGAACCGCTTCACCAGGAGGCGTCGCAGAACGAACCAAGGTGAAGAAGCGTGTTGGCTGAGCTAAATCAGAGAAATAGAGGTGTGATAGAAACAGATGTTCATAGATATAACGTGCTGAAAGTTGGCTTTTATTGTCACTCTTGTTGAGAAAGCCCTCGTAGATTTCAACGAGCTCTTGTTCCGCATCATTCAGTGGAATATGGTCATTCATTAACGCGCCATTTTCCAACCAGCTCATTAAAGTCGCGTATTCCGTTTTATCTAAGTTCGGCATGCCATAAGGCATTCCCCACGTCGGGTAATCTCTTTCGTATTGAGCGTACTCTTCAATGGTCGGACACTGTTGGTCGCGATCGGTTGAAAAGTCGAAGCCTTCAAGTTGCGTTTGATCTGGAAGAGGGTGGTTTTCTTTTTGCATCAACATACGAGAAACAAGCCCAGCATCAAGGTTAGCCGTTGAATTCTGCATACGTTCGTTTAGCACTGGATGAAAATCCGCATCACGCCACTCTTGTGTGGTTATCGCGTCTTCAAACAGGCGGGTAGGGGCTGAGGCGGTTAAACGGGTGCCTTGATAAACGAGTGCCTTACTCGCCCCTCGGTCGATACCTTCAACTGAAGACATTTTTAGCTGGCAAGGTGCATCATAACAAGCGTGGCAAACAACACAGCGGCTATCAATGATAGGCTTTACTTCGTCAATGAAATGCTGTGCTTGAGATGAAAGAATAGGCGCTTGGCGATCACGGACTTGCTGTTCACCAAAGAGCTGATCGAAGTTCAACCCCGCGTAGACGGCACAACCTGAGAAGACGCTAACAAAAGCTAAAATGAAGAGTTTTTTCAAATTCATACGTATTAAAGATTAGGCATTTTCTCTAATTATATCGAAAATGATTGAAAAAGCTCATGTTCTGACTATTTTATAGATAAGATATTGATGTAAGTTATTTACTAGAGACTAGAGACTAGAGACTAGAGACTAGAGACTAGAGACTAGAGACTAGAGACTAGAGTTAGGCAACTATCTAATGATTGACGTAGCAAACCGAGAATGGAACAGATAATCGCTCGAACTCTTTGATCCATCGCCACTGGTTGTCTTGCAATTTATCGCCGGGCCCTTTGACCTCAATCCAATGAAATCCATCGTCCCTGAACGCAATCAAATCCGGCATCCCAGTTCTAAATAGCTTTAGCTCACTGAGCATCACTTTGAATAGATCGACGATTAAGGCGTTCGGAATAGCCTCCATACTGTGCTCAATGAGTGCTTTAGGGAAATGATTCCAATGAACGAATGGATTTGCGATACCGTATTTCAGGTCGTAGATATCAAGCAATTGGTTTAGTCCTTGCTCGGATATGGTTTGAAACACAGCCTGGATCTGTTCAGCTCGGTTGTCTATGAAGTCTGAATGGTACAGATCCAGAGGGCGATGTTGGTAACGATTAATAAATGCACTCTCAACGTCTGCGAAAATCACTTCCCAAAAGGCTAAGCCAAACAATCCACATAAAAAACTGTTCTCTGAAAAGTAGACTTCCCAACCTTGGTTTTCGAAATGTTGCTTCACCGCAAGTTCAACTCGCGTTTGGCTGAGGTCTAATTCCAGTTTTATCTCTTTGCAGTTCGGTTTTATAGTTCGTGAAACTTTGTGGCCCTGTTTCCGTAGTAGCCTGTTTTCAAGCTTAATAGCGACTTCCAGCTCTGATACATCTGATGGATTAGCTTTCATTTTCGTGACGATGTCACACATTGAGTTTAGCTCATCTTGCTTGTCATAGATGCGTGCAAGTCGTTCTCTGCTGGGGGGAAGTACGGATTGTTTGAACCAAAAGACAGCCTGGTCGTTTAGGTTTAACCTTTCTAGATCGCGAGCTATATCATTGATCAAACGAGATCGTTTTCTGGCAATGCTTCTGTATTCTGATTCTTCAGGGATCGAATTTAAAAGCAGTTCCAGAAACTCACCGTCTTTGCGGTCACCTTCTGAATACAAGCGTTGAATATCACGTATCTGGAGCAGTTGATTGAGCTGTTCTCTAGAGGTGAAGAAACGGCGCTGTTTGCTTAATGGGTAGTTTTCGAAGGTGTTGAGCCCAAGATCGCTAAGGACGAATTGGCTTAGGTCTTGATAAGTATTGGCAAAGAACAGTAGCAGCAAGACATCAATAACTTCAGATTTGACAACGTAAATACAATCGAACGACAAGTTTTGAAACTTATTAAAAGGTTGGTGATCGAGCAAAGCCAAGAGTTCGTCTTTCTTCGCTGTCTTATTGTTCATCAGAAATGGGAATGCGCTGAACAGCTCTGGTTTAGTCAGTAGATTCAATCCTAATTCGAGATCACTAATGACGAGGTTATGTTGCTCAGTAGAGTGGCTTAACGCAATGAAGTTCGATGCGTTTAGCTCTTGTAGTGCGCTTTTCAGATCTGGAATCTCAGAATAGTCGAGCTTATCACTTCGAAACCAGCAGCCTTTGCGAGAAAGCAAACGAATCATTAGACACTGGCTTGAGACTGAAAGACGTTTATATTCAGACAACCAACGGCATTCATCGTCACTCAGCAGATCGGGATAGAGTGTTTGAGCGTGTTCAATCAGTCGATTGAAGTTGTCGAGATAATAAGTAGGGGAGAGCTGAGGAGTGGTTTCTATCGTCAATGGGTTAGTCGCTTGATACAAAAAGAGCCTAACCTTAAGGTTAAGCTCTTTCTATTTTTAATCAATCGAGAACTGAATTAAGCGCTTGCTTGCTTAAGTTCTGTTGCTTTCGCTTCTGAGATTGGTTTAGTCACGATAGCTAGAACAATACACACGGCCATCATAGCAGCAGAGATTGTGTAAGCTAGGCCGTAACCTTCGCCATTCGTCATTGAGTAACCAACAACCGCAGCACCGATAGCGCCACCAATACCCCATGCCGTGTAAAGCACGCCGTAGTTAGTACCGTAGTTTTTCAGGCCGTAGAATTCTGCAGTTAGTGTTGGGAATACAGCTAGAAGTGTACCGTAACCAACAGCTGCGATAGCCGTACCAATGATTAGTGTGAATTCAGAGTTGAACGTAGCGAATAGAGCCATGTTCGCGCCTTGAAGGATGAACGCTAGAAGTAGAGTACGTACGCCGCCGATTTTATCTGCAAGCATACCCGCAGCAACACGGCCGCCTGAGTTGAATACAGCTAGGATAGACGCTAGGTAAACCGCGTTTGGTAGGTTCGCTTGAACGCTAGCAATCGTAGTGATGTTACCGATGATCATAAGACCAACAGAAGCAGCAAATGCGTACATGATCCATAGAGAGTAGAACTGAGGAGTCTTCAGCATTACTTTCCACGTTAGGTCTTCAGTCTTCTTAACAGCTTTAGGTGCTTGGCCTTCTTTTACTTTAGGCTCAGCTGGCGTGTAATCCGCTGGTGGGTTGTTGATCGTTGCCGCTAGAGGTACTGCGATTGCAAGTACACCAACACCAAGAATCATAAAGCTTGTTTGGATACCCATGCTATCGATTAGCGCAGAAGTTAGTGGTGCTAGGTAAATAGCAGCAAGACCGAAGCCTGCAGCGATTAGACCGTTAACCATACCTTTCTTAGAAGAATGGAACCATTTCATTGCTGATGGAGAAAGACATGCGTAACCGAAGCCGATACCAGCACCTGTCATCACGCCAAACGTTAGGTTTAGCATCATAGGAGTCGTAGCGAAACCAGAAGCAATCATACCTAGGCCAGTAAGCGCTGTACCAAGAATAAGGATCTTACGTGGACCCATACGGTCTTGTAGGATGCCTGCAACAAGAAGACAAACAGAGAATGTGATGGTTGCAATAGCGTAAGGTGAAGATGCTTCAGCAGCACTCCAACCAGCTTCAGTCACTAGCGCCTTGTTAAATACACTCCAAGCATACAGGATGCCAAGACAAAGGTTGATACAGAAGCCTGCTAGCAGGATACGTGATGCTTTATCAATCTTGCTCATTTTTATTCTCAGTTTTGTCGTTGGTCAGTGGTGAGCCACTTAACTAAAGACGGGTTATTGTGATTGTTTCTTCAAAATTAGTTTGCGTTTATCAACAGATAACGCAAAAGAGCGCGGATTATAACCAATAAAAATGTGATTGGAATCTCTTTTTCCATTTTTGGTAAATAAACTCAAAGTTGTTAATGGGTTGTTTTTTGTTGGTTTGTAAGTTGTGTTCAATACCTTTCTATTTTGTTCTTTTTAGCGCGGCGGGCTTATTTTTTAAGGGATTCTTCGATACACATTTCAGATTGTCCACGTATCCCGTGCGGATATCACAGAGTTACGAATTATTTTAAATATTTTCCAAAGTTAATTTTGTGTAACAAAATAAATCGAAATGACGCTTTATTTATATGAGACAAGGGTTAACGGAGGTTTATAAAAAACAGCATGTTAAATGATTGTTAACTTGTGTTTTTGTTAGCACCTTTGCTTACATTTTGTTCAACTTGAGGGGTTGTGTTGAACAAAAAAAGTGGGAAAATAGTACGCAAACTGAGATTCCAAATTTGAAAGGATGCGTTTCCAACCTATGGTGAGGCGAGTATTATGAAACTGTTTTTAATTTTATTGATGTCAATTTCTGGTGGTGTAGCGGCAGCTGACCATATTCACTCTTTCCTATTCGGCTTCTATATTGCGGCGTTAGCAGTTGGTAGTTGTTACTGGCTGGCATTCCGTAGCACGCGTTTCCCACAGTTGGCATTAATGCTATTGATGTGTGGCTTTTTTGCAAAAATTGCAGTGACCGTTATCGGTGTTTCTTGGGGTATCTCAAACGATATCATTCAATCGCCGTTCATTTTCTCATTGTCATACCTTTTCTTCTTGGTCGTAGTGACTTACGTTTGGTTTGCATACCGCGATAAGTTGACGCTTAAAAAGCGCGCTAAGCAGGTAGAAGAGTCTCGCAAACAAGCCGCTGTATAATTCAGAATTCTAAAAAGAAGCCTTCTTCGGAAGGCTCTTTTGATCTGGCCTCTCTTAACTCTATTATTTGGTTATGATTGCAGATAAAAGAAACCCCAGTATGGTGACATACTGGGGTTTTTTGTTATTCGAACGACTCGCTTTTACAAAGAAGGAATCGTTTATTTCTTCATCAACTTCGCTAGATCGGCAAAAGGGTTGTGGGTCGCTGATTGGTGGTCGTCTAAACGAGCCTTGGCATCAACGCCATAACGGTCATGATCCGTGTATTTTGAGTGTTCATGATCGTGACAGTAAAGGCACAATAGTTCCCAGTTACTTCCGTCTTCAGGGTTGTTTGTATGGTCGTGATCGACGTGGTGAACGGTCAGCTCTCTTAAGTTCGAGTAAACAAATTCACGCGCGCACTTACCACAAACCCATGGGTACAGTTTCAGTGCTTTTTCACGGTAGCCTTTCTCTTGGCGAGCGTACGCTGCACTCGAGCCAGTGTAATCAGAAGACATTGCCAAATCCTTATCAATTGTAATCTCCCGATTTTATCACAGCTTTCTTTAACCTGTAGGCATGTCGTGACTAAATCATGTTTCGTACTAACCGTTATGTGGCTTAGGTTTGATTGGACACTTATCTTTTACGTGTGCTATCTCATAAAGCAGGTTATTTCTTTCTGGAATAAGCCATGCTTAACAGTTTGAAAAGAAATTGTATTTAGGGGTTTTAACCAAGGGAGCGTGACCTAATATCAGTTAAAGCTACCCTATATTAATAAGGAAATATCATGTCAGAACAATACACACCGCCAAAAGTTTGGGTTAACGATACTGATGGTGGTAACAAGTGGGCAAATATCAATAGTCCTGAATCTGGCGCTCGCTTTGATAAAGAGCTTCCTGTTGGTGACCATGCTTTTCAATTGTATTCTCTTGGCACACCTAACGGTCAAAAAGTCACTATCTTGCTGGAAGAGTTGTTAGCGGCGGGTGTTAAAGAAGCTGAATACGATGCGTACTTGATCAACATCGGTGAGGCTGATCAGTTCTCTTCTGGCTTTGTCGGCGTGAATCCAAATTCTAAAATACCAGCACTTGTCGACAAGTCTGGTGACGAAGACGTCAATGTTTTCGAATCGGCATCTATCTTGATGCACTTAGCTGAAAAATTTGGTCATTTCTTACCAAAAGAAGGGGCTGCAAGAACACAAACCATTAACTGGTTGTTCTGGGCACAAGGTTCTGCGCCATTCCTAGGTGGTGGTTTTGGTCACTTCTACGCTTACGCGGATGAAAAGCAAGAGTACCCAATTAACCGTTTTGCGATGGAAGCTAAGCGTCAGCTAGATGTGTTAGACAAACAGCTCGCCAATAACGAATTTGTGGCGGGTGACGAGCTAAGTATCGCTGATATCGCGATTTGGCCTTGGTATGGCAACCTTGTGCTAGGCAAAATTTACGATGCAGCCGAGTTCCTACAGGTTGAGTCTTACACCAACGTTGTACGCTGGGCGAAGCAGCTAGAAGCGCGCGAAGGTTTCCAACGAGGTCGAGTAGTGAACCGTTCATTCGGTGAAGAGTGGGAGCAAGTCCCCGAGCGCCATTCTGCAGAAGACATTGACCGAGTTTTAAAGCTTAAGCCTTAGTTTTTTTGGAACGTGTTTTTGGGCAGATATACCCTATCGGTCTTAATGTTAATGGCTAATTGAAATGCTGTATCTCTAACGAGGTATGGCATTTTTTTGTATTAGGTACTGGAATGTTTCGCAGTTGGAATAAGGATCTCAAATTTGTTTTTTATTTAAAATTCAATTGGTTATTGGTGGGTGCTTTTATCGTTAAGACAAAAAACAATAGTCATCGAGGTGGAGTAAATCGATAAGATAGCGGTCCATTTTAAACTACGATTAACATCGCTCAATGAAAAAAAACATAATTGCGCTGGCTATCATATCCACGGCTCTTTCAGGATGTAATGACGATTCACGAACCTATGGTGGCACCCCTGACACATTGCCTCCAGCGGACATCATTCCACCAACGGATATTCTTCCGCCGACTGACATCATTCCGCCAACGGATATTCTTCCGCCGACTGACATCATTCCACCAACGGATATTCTTCCGCA
>NZ_JBFSPI010000098.1:0-4490 GCF_041464685.1 Vibrio sp. 10N.237.312.B06 | reverse complement strand
CGCCGACTGACATCATTCCACCAACGGATATTCTTCCGCCGACTGACATTATTCCACCTACAGATATTATCCCCCCAACAACTTACATCGGTTCACTGTTGTCGAGCGGGGCGTTTGTGTCTGGAGATGTGTACTGTGACGGCGTTCATCTTGAAAACGGAACGTTCAGTGTTAAACAAGGCGTGAGTTTTAGTTGTACCTTGGGTCACCTTACTTTAGGTGATTTCACTGCTCCTTTCCCTGAGATAACAGAGTTCACGATTTCAAATGATGGGCTTAACGCGGCATTTGAGTTGACAGAATTACACGGAGACAACGTTACTAAAGTACTCGAATCAATTGATGTTTGTGAGACAGAAAGTGCTATCTGTTTAAAAGAACTGGATGCTTTTGATATTGAGGATGTGTTCTCGCAACTTGATGATCAAGATGCTGTCGATGCATACTTTTCATCGAAAGAAGAAGAATCTACCGATGAAGTAGGTAAGGCTCCTAGTTCACACGTAGACACAACTGTTGTTCCTGCGGTTGACCCTAATGCGGACAATAACCTTAACGCTGGTTTTGTTTCTGCAGACGCGGAGTCTACCTATGCTTATAAGCCAAGTGTTGAAGGTAAGGTGTTAACTCGCAGTAAGCTTACAGATGCTAATGGTACGCCGATTTCTGGGATCAGTTTCTTTTCGGCTAACGCGACGGGCGTGACGGATGAAGAGGGAATCTTTGAGTACCTGTGGGGTGACAGAATCGCTTTTGGTATTGATACGTTTGAGTTTGGCTCCATTACGGGTAATCAGATTGCTTATCAATTGTCTGATGTGACCAATAATGTGGTAGAGAAAGCGAATATCCAGTCATTACTAGAGCGCTACGCGGTTGATCATCTAAGTCATTATGAGATATCTGAAGAAGCCCAAGATACCTTTTCAAAGTACCCTAACGTTATAAATGAACTGATTAACCTAACTCTGCCAAATGGGGGATTAATAGAGGGTACAGACTTTGAACTTCCTAATGAGTTTGTTGGTCAGTTTAGCCAAGGGTTAACGGCAGTAATCGATGAGCAGCTGCGCCAAACGCCTCAGTTTATGGATTATGTTCGTCAACCTGCCGTTTTATCTATGGATTCTGGTCAGTATGTAACAGAGTCTCTGCAGCAAATCTTTCACAACGTCACCACATTCCATGTATTCAATGATAATGGTAGCTTTTACGGTGCAACGGGTTATACCCGTGGTATGCGAGCTCTGAATATATCGAACAGAGCATTCCCTGTGATGATGCCAAGAACTGATAAAAACCGTGAGCTTTACTTTGGTGAGCAACAGGCCTGGACTCGTGAAGACAAGCCTTACATCGCACAACACCCAAGCATCTCGATGCCGCCGATTCCTTTAGTCTCTGAAGACAACGCGACTTATGGTTTTCCATTCGTTACAGCAGGCGAGATAGGCAAAGGTAAGGTCGTGTTCATGGGTAATGGCTTATATCCAAGTATTCTGTCATGCCCTGAAAATTATTGGGCCAATCGAACATTGCATATCGATAGCAACAAACAACAGTGCACTGTTTCGACGTTCGAAAACCTACTGCATGATGACCAAGGCAGCATGAGGTCGTTTTTCTCGAACTTGTTTGAGTGGTTCAATAATGGTCTGCCTATTGCTGGGATGAATGCAGTCACCAATATTGACCAAGCTTATTCGGCTTATCACCACTCCACAATGGGTAAGCAGTACACGTTTTTTGTTAGCCCTCAGTATGGTTTTGCATCAGTAGAAAAGCGCGGTTCAGGTGACTTTGATGGTTTGGATGCGAGCACCACGCCTATTTTGATCCTTCAGGCATACCCACCTAAGTTGGTTCAAGATGGCATGACTAACCAGTTTGTTGCTGACTTGGATAACCCTAACTTAAACCAAGACGATATTACGGCTCTTATTAACTATGTTAATGACGGTGGCAATATCTTGTTTATGGATGCGATTCAAACGACTAACCCTGAACCTATTGGACGCTTAGCGGACGCCGCGGGTGTATCTCTAGGTGGTGAAAACGTTACGCCAACAAACCAAGCTTTCTGCGGTAGCTCTTATTACTGCCAAGCGCCGTATCCAAATCTTCACGTGAAGAGTGAAAAGGAAATGGTGGTTCTTGAGCGTTTTCAAGATAACCAAGGAGAGCCTCCGTTCACGGTAAATCAAGATGGTACGGTTGAGTGGATTGAAGATGAATCCAAAATCAAGTTTGAAATCCCGACTTATGAGGTTGCTAAGTTAGACGCTGAAGGGAAGCCAGTGCTTGATGCGTCTGGTGTAACAGTAATGGAGGCAAAATCCGCACGTATCTTTGTTGAATCTGTAGCAGAGCGTGAAGCGGCGATCAAAGAACTGCAGTCGGCATTCGTTGGCACTGAGCTTTGTAATAACGAGTATGAATACGAATTTAACTGTATAGAGACTCGTTCTGGAGACGGTGTGACTGTTCGCGGTGCTTATCATAGAGCCGATTTCGATCGCTATGAAGTGAGTAAAACCATTGTCGACAGTATGGTGAAAGCAGCGAACTTGGGTTCTAACTTTACAGCGCTCTACGAGCACGAAATTTACTATCGCACGATAGGTACTCAAGGTAAGCGTCTGTCTAACAGCGAATTGAATCAAGCGTTTGATAACCTGTCTGTTTGGATGTGGAATGACAACGCATACCGATTTGAAACAGACATACAAGATGAGTTGGGGTTCAAGCAAGCTGTTCAGTTCCTTAACTGTTATACCGAAGACTTACATCAAACAGATACACTAGAAGCACAGTGTCCTGTTGACCTAAAAGCGTCGTTAGTCGCTAATGGAATGATACACGGCGAAGGTGAGTTATCGGGACAGTTGAATCCGAGCTATCCATTAAATTACATGGAGAAACCTCTGACTCGCATTATGTTGGGGCGCTCATTCTGGGATCATGAAATCGTTGTTGATACCACAATGTATCCGGGTCGAACTTCAGGTGCATCTTCGTCAAGTTCGGTTCTTATCCAAACAGATGGCAAGGGCGTCACGTATTCGGCTGGGAACAATCAATCGACAGGTTTATGGGCTCCTCAGCTACAAGATGTGACGATTAGTCATGGTGTCGCTGCAACGATTACTGTAATGATGGCGGATGATCTTACAGGTAAGCCGAATCACGAAACGAGTATGAAACGCCCCCCACGTATGCAAACCAGCTTTGACTACAATGGATCGAGCTTAACTTTCAAGGTTCCATATGGTGGCCTTATTTACATTCAACCGAAAGTAAAAGAGCTTGGTGAAGTCTCGTTTAGCATTGAGGGCGCGTTAAAAGCTGCTTGGTGGAAAGAGGGACAGTGGATTAACACTATTCAATCGGCAGACGCACCAATTGCAGAAATCGATACGGGTTCATTTATTTACACTACACCAATAAGGAATCTAGAATCCGCTGATTTGAACCAATTCGCAACAGATATGAATCGATTCGCTGACGCTGCTAGTGACTTCTACGGGCGTGATGAGATTCAAAACGATGGTTTACACCGTAGGTTCACTTATCCAGAACTGATGGCGTTCCGCCATCGTTTTGTGAATGACGTGCAGATTTCGATTGGTGCTGCTCACTCTGGTTACCCAGTGATGAATTCAAGCTTTAACGCAAATCGGACATACATTCCAACCAACCCTGTGAACGACTGGTTGTTGTGGCATGAAGTTGGTCATAACTTAGCATCAGCTCCTTTCCTAGCGGCTGGTAGTACAGAAGTGACCAATAACCTTCTTGCGTTGTATCTGCAGGAGTTAGAGGGGCGCAATGCAAACCCTGAAATGGATCGTATTAAATCGGATATTAAGAAAGCACCTAAATGGCTAGAGCTTAATAATGAACATGCGTGGTCACATGGTGATGCAGGTTTACGATTAGTTATGTTTGGTCAGCTAAAAATCTGGGCAAAATCGAATTTTGCAATTGATGATTGGTATACACGCGGCGCAAGCCAATCTGATGTGTATGGTGAAGATGAAGGCTGGAACATGTTCAAACTTATGCACCGTAAAGCTCGAGGTGATACAGAGGGTGATGCGGTTGAAAACTATTGTAGTGCCAAAGATACTGGGCTAACCGGTGGCGACTTAATGATGGTATGTAGCTCCTACGCTTCGAACTATGACTTAAGTGATTTCTTTGTTGCTTGGAACGTGGGAGAAACCTCGATGACTAATGCTGATGGCTCGAAGTCTTATAGTGGCGGAATTAGCTCTAAAGGTCTTAGTGCGGTTGAACAGTTAAAACTAGAGAAACCAAAGAACAGCCCTTTGAATGTTGATTCAATTTACTAACGCTAATTCTTGCTAAGGCATTTTACAGCTAAAATATAGGCGCCACACTTAAATTACGTGTGGCGTTTTTGTTGCAATGTTCTAGGGCGTGTTGATCTTTCGTGAGTGTTTTTTGAACAGCATGGTAAAGAGTTA
>NZ_JBFSPI010000097.1:0-18490 GCF_041464685.1 Vibrio sp. 10N.237.312.B06 | reverse complement strand
ATTATCTGCTAACTGCAAGATCGTTCAAGTCTTCTTAAACGATCGGCATTAACTCGGTTGAGTGGCTTTTTTTTGATCTTCTGGACTTTGAAGCTTTTGGCTATAGACCTTGCACGTATTGAGCGTTAGTTCGAACTTCAACCATCTGCTCTAGGTTCTGTTGTGAACCATCAACGCCGTCAATCAAACCTTGGAAGTGTTTGATAAGCTCTACTTTGTCTTGTACTTCTTTCGAACCCGCACCGATGTTGGTTAGGTCGACGAAGAACTCGTCGAACAGACCAGAGAAATCCGTTACAGCGTCATGGTTTAAGAACTGCTCGTGGTTGTAAATACTTGGGTAGCCGCCCTTCTGTTTATCAACCGCGAAAGAGATGCCTTTCACGTTGGTAATCGTGGTCGCTTTCTCACACTTCAACATACAACCCGCTTCGATGCTTGGCTTGTTACAACCTACCGTTCTTTGGAAGAAACACTGACGGCTGGTCATCATTAAGATTGGGTGGTAGATGCTGTAGAACAGTTTGAAGTTCTCTGGGCGGCGAATATGACGAATCTGACCTTTGTTGATCTCGTTCGAAATGAAAGCACCAGCACAATTTAGCTCTTCTTTCAGCGTAACCAATGCATGAGAGTTTGTGGTGTTCATGAACGGGCCTGCTACCCACTCAATTCCCATCTCGTAAGCTTTGTAGGCAATACCCGTGTTGTTGGTCACGATGCGAGCTGGCTTGATCTCTTCCAGAATACGAACTGCTTCGTCGTAATCTTTGCCGATCAATACTGCAGGAAACCAAGGAATCAAACGTGGGTTTGCTGCCAAGATATCGATGTACTTGTTACAACGCTTCTTGAAGCTTTCAGGCAGTTTGAAGTAAACATCCGCGTCAGTTACGTCACACAGGTGCAAATCTTCCACATCAGCGATAAGCATCGACATGGTTGGCTTCTCGTTCACCTTCGGTTGCTGAGGCAGTGCTGGCACTTCAACGTGCTTAATCACTTTCACAGAACCGTTTAAGATGAAATCGATTTCGTCTTTTAAGACCGACACTTCTTTCAAAGGAAGAATCAGACCTTCATCTAAGTTGTCGTAGTTACAGTTTTCAAGCGTATGAACAGCACTCTTCACTGACTTGAAACGCTTTTCAAGTAACGCCTGAGTAATCGCAGTCTCTTTAGCTGTTGCCAATAACGATTGAGATTGAACCGTAAAGTTTTCTTTTGGTGTGTTCACTGTCACCGTAAATGGCTGACCCACCTTAGCACTAAACGACAATGACACAGGTGTATTACGAATATCAAGGAACTCGATCTTGTCGCGCATTTCGCTACCTAGCGCATTCTTAGCTTCATAAAGATCGCTAGTTACTTCTTGAATTTGCACAACAGAGATTTCATTGTTCTCTTTCGTCGCTTTATCAACGGCGTAGTTCATGCTGTTGTCGCGAGGGTTATCGATGAACATGTCTTTCGTTAGGTTGCCCTTAAGGAAAGAGTTGGTGAAATCACGGTTGAATACTTTGTGTAGGTTTGAATCGTCTTCGATCAACAAACCACTTTCTACAAAGCTATCAATCTGTTTTCGCCACGTGTCTACCACAGTGTATACGTAGTGTGCGCCTTTAATACGGCCTTCTACTTTCAACGAGTCAACTTTCGCGTCAACCAGTTCTGGTAGGTCGTAGTAAGCGGAGTTATCTTTCAAGTTCAGTGGGAACTTGTTGCCTGCGTTGGTGATTTCGTATTCATCACGACACGCTTGGCTACAACGCCCACGGTTACCTGAGTTGCCGACACTTACAGAGCTTGAGTAACATTGGCCAGAGAATGCTATACACAAAGCGCCATGTACAAACACTTCAGTTAGAACATCGTGATCGTGTGCCACTTCCGTCAGCATTTTGATTTCTGGTAGGTTCAATTCACGAGACAAGTTAACGCGCGTCGCGCCAATCTTAGACAAGAACTTAATCTGGCCTTCGTTGTGCGTCGTTAACTGAGTCGATGCGTGAACATCTAACGATGGGAAATGCTTTTTCACCAAATCAAACAAACCAAGATCTTGAACGATGATGCCGTCTAGTTTGGTGTTCACCAGTTGGTTCAGCAATTTAGTGATAGTCTTAATTTCATGCTCCAGCAGCACAACGTTAAGAGTCAGAAACACTTCACAACCATATTCATGAGCAAGGCGAATCACACCATTCAACTCATCTAACGAAAGGTTAGAGGCTCTGTTACGAGCGTTGAAGGTGTCTAAACCACAATAAACCGCATTGGCACCGGCCACGATAGCGGCTTTAATCGCCTCGACATCGCCACCTGGGGCTAATAACTCAATCTTTCTGCTCATTTTTGAAGTCGCTCACTTACTTATAATTTTTAAGGCGCGTATTCTACCTACAACACGATCTCTTTACCACCTAACAACACTTTCCAAACTAAATGACCTCAATAATGCCAAACGAATTCGATTTACCTATCCTTTATTCTTTAAGACGCTGCCCTTACGCTATGCGAGGAAGGATGGGTATCGCACTATCACAGCAGAAAGTGTTACTTCGAGAAATTGTTACCAAAGATAAGCCTAGCGAACTATTGGCCAGTTCGCCAAAAGGCACTGTTCCAGTATTGGTATTGCCAGATGGTCAAATCATAGAACAGAGCTTAGATGTGATGAACTGGGCGCTTCAACAAAACGATCCTCAAGATCTTCTTCGCTTAAGCAATCCAATACTTAGCGAGCAAGTCCAACAACTCATTAAAACCAACGATGAAGAATTTATTGGCCACTTAGAAAAGTACAGAGCGTCTGTTCGTTACCGAAACATCGATAGTGCACAACGTCGACAAGCCTGCGAAGCGTTCATTCGTCAGTTAGAAGCGCTACTCACCAATCAGCCTTACTTCTTTGGTGACACCCCTAGCCTAGCCGACTTTGCTGTGATGCCGTTTGTTAGTCAGTTCGTAAGAGTCGAGAAGAAGTGGTTTGTGCAATCTGAATATAAAAACGTAGGACGTTGGTTAAGAGCGCACCTTGAAAGTAAGCTCTATACCCAAGTCATGAAGCAATATCCTTTGTGGAATGAAACCAAGCAAGATTGTGTTTTTGGGTAGTATTAAGTCGCTATGAATTGCTGAAGATAACTCTAGATTACCGAAGATGACTGTAAACAGTTCTAAATAAGCATAGACAGCTCTCTATTGTTATGAGAATCGTGACACTGAATCACAAGCAATGCTATTGATGGCATATTAGATATCAACGAAAATCGCATTTCACTCAATCACAACGTTAGTTTGAAATGCGCTATGCCAAAAAACAAAGTAAACACATTCAACACACCTAGCCCCGATTTTAAAGGGTTCGCGAAAGTTTCACTGTTAGTGGCCTTCTCGCTTGCCCTTTCAGGCTGTAGCGCGAAAAACAAAGCAACCAACACAAGCCCATCTGCTGCGCAGCAGAATCAAGCCTACACAGCCAAGAGCTTCAATAAACCCAATAGCAAAGTCACGTTGATCCTCTCTTTTTCTGGGGGCGGCACGCGTGCGGCGGCGCTCTCATATGGTGTGTTGCAAGCATTGCGCGACACCAACATCCAAGTAAATGGTGAAACGGTCAATCTGTTAGAAGAAGTTGATATGATCAGTTCGGTATCCGGTGGCAGCTTTACCGCCGCGTATTATGGTTTGTATGGTGACCAGATATTCGAAGATTACGAAGAAACGTTCCTTTATCACGAAGTCTCAAAAGATCTGTTCTCCATCCTTTTATCTCCGACTTATTGGTTCTCGTACGCCACCAGAACAGACAAAGCCACCGACTATTACAAAGCCAACATCTTCGGTGAAAGTACATTTGCCGACATGCACCGAGAAGATGCACCCTACATTGTCATTAACGCGACCGACATTTCAACGGGTTCGCGTTTTTCATTCACACAAGAGTATTTTGACCTCATATGTTCAGACTTGAACAGCTATTCAGTGTCCAGTTCGGTGACGGCTTCTTCTGCTGTGCCTTTCGTTTTCACACCTGTGGTACTAGAAAACAAAAATGACTGTGATAAATCAGAGCATTTACAACCCTCGTTTGAGGCCACAAGTTACCGCAACCGAAATCTGATCAAGTCGTTAAAGTCATATAGCAATAAGGATGATGTGAGTTATCTCCACCTTGTGGATGGCGGAATTACTGACAACCTCGGTTTGCTATCGGTATATGAGATGTCTGAATACTTGCGTTACAACGACAACGAAGAGTTGAAAAACTTGTACGACAACCAACACGCGCGCCCTATTGTCATCATTTCGGTTGATGCATCGACGACGCCAGAATCTGGCATTGGAGAGTCGATTGAAGCACCTTCCATGAAACAAACGGTGGATGTCATCACCGATATACAGTTGCATCGCTACAACGATACAACAAAAGATTTGATCGTTGACGAGTTGCAATCTTGGCAAGAACTGGCCTCTCATCAAGGTCGTAAGGTTTCACCCTACTTCATTGAGATCAGCTTGAATAAATCAGACAACAGCGCAAAGCGATATTTGCTCAATCAAATTCCGACGGACTTTATGATAGACAAAGAAAACGTCGACCTATTGATTGAAGAAGGTAACAAACAACTTGTTGCCGATCCGGAATTCCGAAACTTCTTATCATTTGAACGCAACAAATAATGCTAATCTAGTTGCTTATTAAAGCGCAATTTGGCAACTAAAGTTACGTCATAACTTCACCTTTACAAGGATCACTATGGAATTTGAAAACAACATCTTACATCTCGGGTCATTCTTTGCAGTGACCATGGGGATCGTGGTTCTATTTGTCGGACGAAGGCTGAATCAAGTCATCGGTTTTTTGAAAGAGTTCAGTATCCCTGAACCTGTCTCTGGTGGGATTTTGGCATCGCTTCTGTTCGCGGTTTTATACGCGACGACCTCAATCGAAGTGCAGTTTGATCTGTTTGCCCGCGATGTATTATTGGTCTACTTCTTTACCACGATTGGTATTAACTCAAGTTTGAAAGACCTGTTCAAAGGCGGAAAGCCCTTGGTCATTTTGCTAGCAATCACTATCTTCTTCATGATCATGCAGAACATCGTCGGTATTTCTGTCGCATCAATGTTTAGCCTAGAGCCTGTCTTTGGCCTGCTCAGCGGAAGTATTTCACTGATTGGCGGACATGGCACCGCGATTGCTTGGGCACCCAAGGTTGCAGAAGAATTCGGCCTAGAAAGCGCAATGGAAATTGGTATCGCCAGTGCAACGTTCGGGCTGATTTTAGCCAGCCTTATGGGCGGTCCTATTGCAAAGTTTCTCATCAAGCGTCATAACCTCAAACCTACCGATGAGCAATCAGGCTCAATCGATTCAAAGGCCAAAAAGCAACAACAAGCTCTCACATCATTTCAATTTTTGGACGCCGTATTAGCGATCCATATTTGTGTCATTGTCGGCGCGTTGCTTAATGAATTGATCAGTCAAACAGGATTACAACTTCCACTGTTCGTATCGTGTTTGTTTGCGGGTATCGTGATCACCAACGTAATGCCAGACTCCTACCCAAGAATCTCGGGCGCAAAATGGCCGACACGCTCGCCCGCTATCGACTTAATTGCTGAAATCTCTCTGGGTACATTTTTGGCGATGTCATTAATGAGCATGCAGCTTTGGACGCTCATTGACTTGGCGGGTCCTATCTTCGCGATATTGGCAATGCAGCTGCTATTGGCCGTGATAATCAATATCTTCATCGTGTTCCCATCAATGGGTAAGACCTATGGTGCGGCTGTTGTATGTGCTGGGTTCGGAGGGATTTCGTTAGGTTCAACACCTACAGCCATGGCAAACATGTCGGCAGTAAGTCAGAAATATGGGCATTCAGCACAAGCCTTCATCATCGTGCCATTGGTATGCGCGTTCTTCATTGATTTAGCGAACGCCCTGATTATTCCTTACTTCATGAGAATGATGTAGCTGACCTTTGTTAAGACGGTACACCACAATTTGTTAAAGCGGTGTACCGCAATTTATTTAGGCGGTGTACCCCAATAAAAAGAGCCGCTCGTACAGAGCGGCTCTTTTGCTAATGACTCAATTTGACTATCACTAACGACAACCCAAAGCTTATTGAATCGCTATCGAAATCTCGACTTCAGTTTCGCCTTTGTAGAATTCAAAATCTGTCGTGTAAGTTCGAACATGTGGGCAATCCGCTGCGTTGAAATACGCCCATACTTCACCCCATAGGTCGATCACTGCTTGAGGGAGTTCACCTTCAGCAGAAAACGTTAAGTATTTGCCTGCTTGTATTTCGGTTTCGACAAGCGCATCTAAATTGTTATCGGTGAGTGCGTTAGTACAAGCGATAACATCAAATTCACCCGTAAAGTCTGACTCGTAGTTGGTGTAGACACCGTACACTTTTGAATCCGGTGTTAATTTTGGAAACGCTTGGTCAAAAAAGCCCTGCCACAATTTCCCTATCTTGGCTTTGGCTGGATCCATCTCATCGGTATTAGTGGTTCTTACTGAAAAACCATACGCCTTTACAGCTTCAATCGTTTCTACTTTCATTCGTTTTATTCCTAAGCCAATTGACGATCTAACTATATTGAATCCAATGTTTTGTAAAATAACACGACTAATCTTGTATCTCTTTATGCCCACATTTTTCGCAGACAAGGTGACGAGAAAACTCATCCATTGACGCGATAAACGGGCCAAGGAACCAACCTTTTATCATGCCTGCCCAAAACTCGCTTCGCTTTTGGTTAGGTTTGTCTGCAAACGCACTCGTCTTTCTGACCAACACAACAACATGTTGTGTGTCTTCTCTGCACGCGGTGCAATAGCATTGTTCTATGGTGTTATTCATTTGAAAGCCTATGACGTTTTGAATGAAATCTGCTGAAAATGAGGATTGTCGACACAGACTTCTAGTGTGGAAAGATCAGTGAGTACGACAAGTTGTTCTACACCTTGAATACTGACCTTAATGCACTCTTCACGGCTATCATTGCGTTGAGTATCTAATCCGACACATTCAATCTGCTCGCCAGACTTCAGCGTTAATTTGATTGGGTATCGGTGCATACACACAATCTCAATATAATCGTAATCGTTGCAACTAATCATAATACCCCTCCAATTCATCCACCACGCTAATGCGACACGCCATACTATGCAATATGCATATGATCAATCATTTACCTAAATCACATTGATGTTCGTCCGAAACTAAACTTGCTTCTAATCCTATTTCTAAACGTGCTTCTAAACCTACTTCTAAACTTAGCTTAATCCAGCTTAACCCATTCACGTTTCTTCTACTCACGCCTGCTTATTCTTTCATTGTTAAATAATAATCGAGAACAAAACAATGAAAACCATGAACCATTTACACGTGTTAGCTTTTTTAGGTTTAGTCGCTTCAATGATGACGTTTAATGCGAGTGCCGCCTCAGAAATCGATGCGAGGCACTTTGCCAATGGTAAAGCCAAATACACGCAGCTTTGTCGGGTGTGTCATGGCGACAAAGGACACGGTGATGGCCCCACTGCCGCTTCATTGCCACACAAGCCCGCCAATATCGCTAATAAACTAGGCGGCTTTTTTACCAGTCCAAGTTCTTTGGCGAATGACATTTTAGAAGGTAACGCAGAACAAGGTATGCCAGCGTGGAAAGATGTTATCACAAAGCAAGACGCGTTAGATGTCTTGTCATATATAGATTCAATTCAGTAAATTTTCACTTGTTTGAGCATTCTTGTATAAACACCATGTGGGGCTACATTGTCACGCGTGGCTATATCGGGGGACAGCGATTACTTGAGAGCTTTCCAATAATGATAAAGCCCATCGATATCTGAAGAACACATCAACGACATTGCGCCTTTGATCTGTTCTTCGCTCCACTCCCACCATTTCATTTCTAACAACTGAGCAATCTCAGTGTCATCGAATCGATAACGGATATGGCGAGCAGGGTTTGAACCGACAATCGAGTATGGCGCTACATCTTTGGTCACAACCGCTCTACTCGCGATAATCGCCCCGTCACCAACCTTAACACCACTCATGATCATCGCTTCTGTGCCAATCCACACATCGTTACCAATCATGGTATCACCAGAGCGTTCAAAGCCGTCTATCGCATCTTCAAACTTCTCGTCGTCTTGGTAGAAAAACGGGAAGGTACTCACCCACTGATTTTGGTGGCCTTGGTTTCCCGCCATCATAAATACGGCACCTGAACCAATCGAGCAATAACTGCCGATGATCAACTTGTCGATGTCTGTTCTATCAGGCAGCAGATAACGCGCACAATCATCAAAGCTGTGATTGTGGTAATAACCTGAATAGTAGCTATGTTCGCCCACGATGATGTTTGGGTTGGTCACTTGTTCTTTCAGTGACTTTCCGACAAACGGGCTCTCAAAATAGTTTTTCATGTTTGTACTCTTAGTTTCGTTCTTTTAGTTAGGTACTTTTGTTGCGTGTTTATGGTTTTAACTGGTTTATCTTAGTGTAAAGGCCAACGTGCCCTATCGACCGCCCGCAATATCAATAAATGAGCCGGTTACATAAGAAGCTTCGTCTGACAGTAACCACGCGATAGAGTTAGCGACTTCTTCTGGCGTGCCACCTCGTTGTAATGGTAGTTGCGAAGCTAGTCTGTCTACGCGATCAGGTTCTCCGCCGTCTGCGTGCATCTCAGTATAAATGCACCCTGGCCTTACGCCATTCACTCGGATATTGCGTGAAGCCAATTCAAGCGATAAGCCTTTGGTGAGTGAATCCATCGCACCTTTCGATGCTGCGTAATCCACGTACTCAAATGGTGCGCCCGTTCGCGAAGCAGCAGACGATACATTCACGATCGAACCCGCACCGTCAGCTTGTTTGATAAAGGCTTTACTGCACAGGAAGCAGCTTGATACATTCGATTTCATCACCTTTTCAAAGCGATCCAATTCGATGTCAACCAAAGGTGACTGAGTAAATAAAATCCCTGCATTATTGACCAAGTGAGTCACTGGACCTAGCTTGTTACGAGCAATCTCGAATAAGGATTTCACGTCCGATTCAACAGACACGTCCGCACGCACGCTTATGGCAGTTCCGCCTTGTTCACGAATCTCGTTCACTAGATCTTCAGCTCGCGACTCATTGTGTATGAAGTTAACACATACGGCATAACCTTTACTGGCCAACAATTTAGATGTCGCCGCGCCAATGCCTCGGCTCCCGCCTGTTACAATCACTACCTTGTTCAATGAAACCTCCTAATACTACTTGTTTGATATAACCTGATTTCTCGATATAAACTGATCGTATCGACACAAACTAATTGTTCGATACAACCTGAACCCACTGCGATCGCCACGCCGGCGCTTCGAATGGGTCTGGCCAAAACTCAGTTTGCTTTTGAATTAGACCATCAACGACCGTGTGAAAGGTGATCACCCGGTCTTTCAATACACTGTCTGTAACCGAAACGTCCGTTACTACCGTATCACCTTCACAGACAATTGAATTGAGCGTGAACTCCCAAACACCATTGGCGGGGTATTCAACATTGATTGCCGTGAAGTTGTCGCGCCCTACCGTCAATTCAGACGACTGAGGCCAATAGCCTTCAAAATCTTCCGCTAGCCATTCGCTTGCCTTGGCAAAATCATTACTGCGCATTGCATCCCAAAAACCTAATACCACTTGTTTTGGTGTCATTATTCTTCCTTAAATTAGCTACTTTCGACTAAGCGTTACTGATTAAACGTATTTGCCAATGATTATTGAAAGATCATCGACACTGTTAGCAATGTAGTCCGGCTTGGTTTGCCAATTTTCAGGCTCCGATCGGCTATAACCTGCGGCTACGGCAATCACTTTTGCATTGTTACCCAGCGCGGCTTCAATATTGCGAGCAAACTGTGTGTCCGCTTCATGGTCACCGATGTACATCAAACAAAGCTCATTAGTCGGATCGGCGCCAAATATGTTCTCGACACATTTCACACCACCAAATGGATGGGGTTTTTGGTTGCCGTTCGAGACATCGTCATAACCCACGACCGATTTAAACAAATCGCCGATGCCATAACTGTCGAGTACACCACGAATATTCAATTGAGAGTTTTGAGAGCAGATCCCATGTGGAAGATGCGCAAACTGATTAACCACGATTTCCATTCCTTCAAACAAGGCAACGGCTGTTTGGTTTTTCTCTTGATGCTCTGCCCACATTCCACCAGCGATCAACATTTCATCGTGTGATAAACCGTAATAGTCGACATATAAGGCTTGCCAGTTTTTAGCACCGTGGTTGGCTTCATGATAAAGCGCTTCGCTAAGCAAATATTTAGGTAAGTTGTCGCCTGACAAGTGTGGCGCAACTAAAGAGATAATGTCTTTGGTGATTGCGATATTCTTTGGAACGGAGTTGACTAAGGTTCCATCGTAATCCCAAGGATGGCATCTAACTTCATGGTGTATCTCGTTGTTTAAATTGACGATTTCAATTTATCACTTGAAACCCTATTGAGGGAAATCTTATTGTCTTGAATTTCGAAATTTGTCTAATAGGAGCAAAGCTAGAGAACAAACCGTTACTAGCAAACAAAAACCAAACAGCCTTTGCTCACATCACTGCTTTATCAATTGCAATATATGCGTATAATCCCCGCTCCATTGCGCTATCGCCATTAAAAATAGCGCCATTCAACACTTTTAATGAGTACCCAATGTCGAAACTATTTTTCAAAGGCCGTATCGAAACAAGACAGAACCACGTTCTTGCTGGCTACAACGTAAACCGCGATGTAAAAGCGGGTACTGAAGAATCTCCAATTGCTGTAGTAGTTCAAACTGAAGCGCGCAAAGCAGAAGTTGAAGCATTAGCTGCTGAAAATACTATCTTCGTTACTGTTACAGTCGACGCAGACAAAGAAGAGAACACCATCGAGCTTGATACTCTACTGAACAAGCCAAAAACGATGACGTTTGAAAAGACCCCTAACCGTAACGACCCATGTTCTTGCGGTAGCGGTAAGAAATACAAGAAATGTTGTGCATAAGGCTTCTCACTCAAAACTGCCAATAGCACGATGAGTTAAGTAATATCTAACGGGAAGATCATTGAGGTCTTCCCGTTTTTATTTGCCTAAGCCAAACTCACAAACTCAGTCGAGGTTGTCTGGTGTATTCAAATATGTTCCACATTGGGTACATTTGTAATCACCTGTCGCGCCCGAACCTGTAACACCAAAAGATAGAAACTCCGATAAAATTCGTTGGAGTAAACTCGGTTCTTTATCTTCAGCTTGTGGTGCCTTTTGCACTTGGCTACTGAACATCGTGTACCTATGCAGTGTAAGTTTCTTACAGTTACAGCAGAACGCTCTCGTCTTCTCACTTCCATACATAATATCTATAGCCTTAACTCAAAGCACAAATTCAACACATGGCAAATATGCCACATGTTGAGTTTAATCTATATATTTTCATAAAGTTATGAGCAAATTAAAGCGTTTCAAAGAAAGGTAAGCTCTCGACTGTTAAGTGACGTGTTGATGAACAAAGTTATTCAATTCAGTCACGCTTCTGATGATGTAAACCTCTTTCTCTTTAGCGCGCAATTCTAACTGCGCTCTAAAGTCGTCATTCCAAAATTTAGGACACAGTTTTAGTGTCTTATAACTTTGTATCGTGCCTTTTAGCACTGAGCTTCCATCAGGCCAGCCTTCAGGTTTAACAAATAAACCTTTGAGCATTCTCTTGGTTACAAACCAGTAGCTAGTTGAATAAGGAAGGTCGATATAAACCAAGGTATCAGCTGCATCTAACCGTGTGTTGAACGAGCCTAGAGGGCCAAAACCATCGATGATCCAGCTTTCAGAGTTGATTATGTTGTCGTGCGCTAGGTCGAACACTTCACGCTCAACAAACTCTCCGTTGGCCTTATAAACAATAGAGTCCAACTGGTGAAGCTCTATGCCTGTAGCTAGAGCCAACGCCTTGCTGATTGTGGACTTTCCACTCCCAGGCTTGCCAAAAACCGCGACCTTTTTCATATGACTTCCTCTATTCAGATAAAACCCATAAGACAGCGACAAAAAACCCACCTTACGGGTGGGTTCGATAAACAAAGCGCATCAACAATCCCACCATTCCTATGGAATGATGATAATTCGTTGGTTAGATGACGCTAAATTCAGTTTCATAACACTACTTTTATATATTGTTGCTTAGTTGTCAATGCAGCCAAACGTTGATTGGGAAGCTATATCATCGTCAAGTCGCACCCATTAATGGTCTAAATGAGTGCCTATTGGCTCGGTTATTCAGCTTTCGCCACTGTCGCTTCTGAAAGCTTGCTTAGTACACCCGATATCTTCTTAACCACTTCGTCACAGCCATTGATCGCGTGACGCTCTACCAAGTAATTAGGATCGTTGTAAGACAACCATACTTTCTTATTGGAATCTTCCGTGACTAACACCTTCTGCGGTAAGTCTATCGCGACATCTTGAGCGCATTGCATTAATGGTGTCCCTACTTTTGGGTTACCAAAGATGATGACTTCCGTTGGTCTCAATTCAAGAGCAACCTTACTCGCATTTTTCTGATGGTCGATTCTCGCAAACAAGGTCAAACCTTTGCTTTTGGCGATTTCTTCAAAGCGGTCAGCGGTCTCTTTCACTGAGTAATTACTTTGGTATTTAATCAAACCATCAGAAGCCGTAGCTGAAAATGATGCCGAGAGTAAAATGGCGCATAGTGGTAGTAATTTTTTCATCGTCACCTCTGAGATTTAACCTAATCAAACTTACATTCGTAGCGCCACTTCTAAAATCAGCGACGTAACCCATGTCAGTATAGACACGTTTCCATTCTCAATTTGCAGAGAGGATCACTTTTCTAATGCGTCTTATTATCAGCAGTTGAGATAGGAATTGTTTCAAAAGCTAAACACATGATCAGTGCCACGACTTAGTCCCACACTTTTCACACTGGTATTCGTAATCACTGTCGACATAAAAACCGGGAACATTATGGTCACCTTTAAACAATAACGTCATCAGGTACTCCATCAACACGCCTAGTTTCCATTGTTTCTTTTCAGATTCAGCGTCCGCTTTAGATTCAGCATCGGAAGCGTTAACAGCAAGGTGCGGGGTAAGTGCGTTGCACTGCTCACAGTGATAAGGGTGTTTAATATATTTATTATCAAGCATTTATATAAGTCATCTAACATTTATAAAGTTGATGAATACTAACAACTTATCACTCGGTTCTCGAACTCATTGTTGTCCTTTAGAGTTTTATTAGAAAGAAATGAGACACGAGATAATACCATGTGCCATGTATCTACTTTTATTGGCATTGCGCAGAACAAAAAGAGTAACCGTGTATCGTTTGAAATTTAGTTAAGCGCTTTAATTAGAACCGTGTATTTCCACAGGTTTGCTTCATCTTCTCCGAGCTCGATACTTGCTTCTCCACCCTCTTTATCAAGAATAAAAACAGGCATCTGTCCGCTAGACTCTCCATTTTCATAATCGCATGACATTTTGGCTTCCAGTAGAATAGCGTTAGCTTCATGCTTAGAAAGAACACCCGAATAAATGCATTCTTCAGTTTGAGATGAGACTTCCTGTCCGAAAGAGTCGAACTTAAAGGTTGGGAAGTTGAGTTTTGATTCAGAATCCTCGACAGTGATCGACACTTGGTAATCGATAGCTTCAATATTGTTATCGGTTGCAAATACACAACCGGAAACGCCAAGTAACAATACAGCTAAAGCAGTGGTTTTCATGTGGTTCTTATTCCTTCAACAATGGGCTTGCTACTCTGAAGTAACACTATGAATTCCCGGGTTTAATTTAAACGTTGTTAGGTGAAACTTGTTTGCCATTACTTGGCAAGATAGCTAACTTTTACTTTAACAACCCTTTGTCCGCAGCACCTTCAAGTTGCACTTCTAGTTCTTTCCATAGAGCACGACTGCCTTTAGAGATACGCTCGCCATTAAAGGTCAGTACTTTGTCTTTGGATATGTTGTGCTTCTTCCAGCTGTGACCATCACCATGGATGTTATGAAGCAAAGGTGGCACTCTATCGATCGCCTTACCAAATCTGGCTTCCGGTGACTCACCCGCTTCGAACTCAAGCCATAAATCCAAATACTCGGTTCTTAAATGGCTTGGCAATGATTTCAGCAAGCGCTCAACACAGTTTCTCTCTTTGAGTTTGTTTTCTTCGGTTTCACTGGCATAAATGATGGTGTCTCCTGCATCGATTTCCCCAAGGTCATGTATCAGTAACATCTTCATCACTCGCGTAATATCGATTTGTTCATTGGCATAGTCTTTCAACATAAGAGCGCTCAAACAGACGTGCCAACTGTGCTCAGCTGAGTTTTCATATCGATCCAATCCAACCGGTTTTGTCTGTCGATGAACATCCTTTAATTGTTCAATCTCGACCATGAATTGCAGAATGCCTTTGATTTCTTCCACGATGAGCTTCCTTTAATTGAGCTTGAGCAACACACGAATGAGCCTTAGCTTATTTACCTGTTAGCCATAGGGTGTTCAGGGTTTAACTGAAGCAGATCCCACAAGTTACCGTAAAGATCTTCAAACACAGCAACGGTACCGTAACCTTGCTCTTTAGGCTCTCGGACAAAGTTAATGCCCAAAGACGTCATGCGTTCGTAATCACGCCAGAAGTCATCGGTGTTTAAGAATAGGAATACGCGTCCACCAGCTTGGTTGCCGATGAAATCAAGTTGCTCTGGCTTGGAAGCTCTAGCAAGTAACAGGCTCACACCGGTTGAATTTGGTGGAGCAACAACAACCCAGCGTTTATCTTCTTCTGGTAAATACGTGTCTTCGATGAGATCAAACTTAAGCTTGTTTACATAAAAATCAAGCGCTTCATCGTAGTCTTTTACCACGAGTGCAATGTGGACAATATTCTGTTTCATAACATACCTTGTTGGGGTTTTAGCTACGTGGAATGATGCCATGAAGCAGGCAAAGACACTAGGTGTTAACACTTAGTTTGGTGTTATGGTTAAAACAGTCCTAAGAGTACTCATGTTTTAGTTGCTAGCAAAGCACCGCAAGTCGCCAAAAAGCCACCTGATAACCTGTTCAATAGCATCTTTGCTGAGCGCCCTTGAAATACAAAACGAGCTTTAGAGGCAGTGCAAGCATAGAGACTCAATACTCCACCTACAGCTACAGCTACAGTTGAAATCACCAAAATCATCATCACATCTGTTGTGGTAAATGTTTTTAGGTCTATGAATGCGGGAAAGAAACCCATGTAAAACAAAATCGCCTTTGGGTTTGAAACTGTCATCAATAACCCGATAATCACGCTTGAAGCTTTCATTCCTTGCTCCGAAGATGTACTCGATGATTCACTAACATCTGACGTCCATGTTGTGTAAGCCAACCAAAACAAATAGGCAACGCCTACATATTTAATTACCGTAGCAAATTCACCCATTGCGCTAGCTAAAGCTGATAAACCAGACAAAGCTAAGAATATAAAAATGTAATCCGCGATTAGTACGCCAAGCACCACTAACAAGCCTTGTTTCCAACCAAAGCTTAGAGACCTCGACAGAACTGCGAGAACGCTGGGTCCCGGTATGGCTGCAGATAGTAACATCGCAACAAATAGAGCAATTCCTGATGTAATTGACATGATCCCTCCCTAGATCGTTTGTCGTTCGACAATTAACCTATTTATGTGACTAAACGATTTGACCGCGCATGATAAATTGCGGGCCTGCTGCGCCACCTAAATACTGTTCATTGGTATCTTCGAAGCCGCCTTTCTTATAACAGTTGAATGCTGCGGGATTTTTGCAATTCACGGTTAAGTAAATCAACTCATACGCTGAGTAATTCGCTTTTAAATATGGAAACAAAGCTTTGACCGTGCCCGTTCCTAAACCTTTACCTTGCTGGTTTTTATCAAGCACAAAAGCTCTTAAGCCAATACTTCCTTCAGGGCAGAATTCGTAGTGCTCTGCGCAAGCGATATCCAGCTTAAAGAAACCAACAACTTCGTTATCAGACTTAATCACGTGCAAGTGCGTCGTTTCACTGCCGTCTAATAAAAACTCTGCAGCTGTACCAGCGAACTTAACCTGTTCATCGGCGAGTTGGATGGCCTGAACTAACGCCACATGTGATTCTTGAAGCCTTTCAATAGTTATCATTGTTGTTCCTTCTGTATAACACGCACGAAAAACCGACTAGAGCTCATCGCTAGTGTCTCGAGAACCGTAGTTTGGGAAGTTGATATTAAGAACGTTATCATCCTCAAGTGTGAATAGAACGCTTCCATTCTCGACACCAGTTTCGTTCCTATCTGAACAACCTAGAAACAGCTCCCAATCAAACGAATATTGAAGGCGGTATTGATTCGCATTGATGTGTAGAACGTCTTTGATTTTAATACCGTCCACCACGTGTGCCATATCATCGATGTATGACAGGTCTGGGATTAACTTTTCTTCGAAATCACTCTTATGCTCGGTTAAGAAATTGAGCAGCTCAGAACATAACTCGGAGCCTTGAATCAATGGTTTAGACAGACTAAAAAACAACATTCCTAAATACTCCAAGGATTGTTTTGATATTGGGAAGATGGGCGCGAATCTGTTACAAATTCAAGCTCAACCAGCACTAACCTTTAAGGCTAAACGTTACTATTATTCGAGCTATTAAACGAGTACATTCGAACTTCATCTCGAGGAAACCAGCCCAACTTTTCGTAAAACTGTTGAGCGTTGATGTTGTCGTTATAGACAAACAAGTGAGTCTTCGGGATGCCTAACCCTGCAAGAGCGTTGACCGCCTCTGCGACAAGCTTACAACCTAACTTTTGCCCTCTAAAGTTGGCCGAGACAGCTAAATGTTGTAAATACCCACGACGTCCATCCGTTCCGACTAACACAGCGCCAATGATCTCGTTGTTACTTTCAGCCACAAAACTCAGACCAGGGTTACGATCTAAATAGCTCGCAATGCTTTCTTTCGAATCGGCATCACGAATACTCATGCCTTCTGTCTGGCACCACAACGCGATCACTGAGTCGTAGTCTGAAATGTCCATTTCCCGAATGTTGACCACTCTACTCTCCTTGTTTATACGGGTACTTAGTTAGCCGTGTTTCTCGTAATAAATGAGTAGCTAATAATACTTATGTGTTAACGAATATCTTGGCAGAACCTAAAGAGATAACCATCTGGAGTTTGAACGATGAACTGCTTCTGAATCGCTATGGACTCTCCACATTGATAAGACTTCGACTCTAACGCTAAGTAAATAGAATCAGCGGCGCTTTCGTTAACTCTCTGATATAGAGGTTCGATGTCGATAGCATCCCATTGAAAGTTAACGCCACGCCCTAAAGGTAACGCCAGATCACCTGAAAGCCATTTTCGACTTTTGCCCGCAATCCCTTCAAGCATCACATCAACACCATCAAGCGTTAGATAAACAAACTCTTCATCTGGGCGCTCGTATTTCACTTCAAACCCCAACACATCGACAAAGAAGGATTTGCTCACATTAATATCGAAACAATAAAGCTCTGGAACTACTCGTAATGTCATCATTGATCCTTTAGTCATTCAATTAAAGATATGAGGAGAATCTGTTTTACTAAGCCAGCTTCCCAAAGATGACTGGATCGCTCAACAGATTCGTCAGAGGAAGAAACAATGGCTCAGGTAACTCATCTAGCTTAAACCATTTCCATTGCTTACATTTATCAGGTTCTGTCACCTGCGGTTCGCCGCTAGCGTCAGAAGCTACAACAAACAGCGTTATATAGTGCTTGTTCTCTTTCTCAAAAATATCATTGGTAAAAGAGAGCTTTTCAAATCCACTAACAACTAGGCCTGTCTCTTCAAGTGTTTCACGTTTGGCGCACTCTTCAATGCTCTCACCCCATTCAAGGTGTCCGCCCGGCGTTGCCCACGTATGAGCCCCATGAGAACCAATTCGCTCTCCAAGTAGTACTCGTCCTTCACGTAGAATAACCGCAGCGACACCTACTCTTACTTCATGACTCACTTAAAACTCCTTAATTCTTACCAAGTGACAAACGTACAGCTAAGGTTTGACCAACGCTACACATGAATACGCCGACCTGTCGGCATTGCTTCCAAACGCTCGCCTAATACTTCTTTCAACAGGCCATAAGCTTTCTTGCCTGTACAGTGCCCTGTATACAGTTTATCAATGGGGTATTGAGACAACGTCAATCCAAGATCTCTAATGTCTTGCTTTGTGCCACCAATACTATTGAACAATGGTAAGCCCACTAAATGGAAGCCCCCGACAACCGCTTTTATTCTCTCTCCTGGGAACAGAGTAACCGCTGTATCGAATAAGGATTAAGGTGTTGCGTAGCCAACACTAAATCCCAAGTGTTGAACAAG